>JAGXHB010000005.1 GCA_024636425.1 Roseobacter sp. | reverse complement strand
CGGCTTGAAACCGCACACAGCCTGACGCTTGCGCGACACGCGCGGCACCCACGTTACAGTGCCATCAATGCCGGCACGGATGAAAACGCATCCCTTGCTGTCGACATATTGCTTGCCCTTGTAGGACGACGGCGGAAACTCTGCCGGCAGGTTCCGAAAGGATTGCGCCTGCACTGCGCCAGCACCAAATGTGCCCATGATTATGGCCATTGCGGCAATTCTAGTAATTTTCATCTGCGCCCCCACACGATACAGTAGGAAGAACAATGCGACATCACCAGATCAGAGTAAAGCACCCCTTATGAGATCGCGCCACATTTTAGCCATTATTTCGTGCCGAACATCCTGTCTCCCGCATCCCCGAGGCCGGGCACGATATATCCGTTTTCATTCAGCTTTTCATCGACAGCGGCGGTGACAATCGGCACATCCGGGTGCGCCTCGCGCATCCGAGCGATCCCTTCGGGTGCTGCCAGCAGACACAGAAAACGGATGTTGGTCGCCCCCGCCCCTTTGAGCAGATCAATCGCTGCAACCGATGAATTGCCCGTGGCCAACATCGGATCGACCGCGATCACCAGACGGTCATCCATGCCTTCGGGCACCTTGAAATAATATTGCACAGGCTGAAGTGTCTTTTCGTCGCGGTAAAGCCCCACGAACCCCACCCGGGCCGACGGGATCAGCTCAAGCACACCGTCCAGCAGACCGTTGCCGGCCCGCAGGATCGAAATCAGCGCCAGTTTCTTGCCATCGAGCGTCGGTGCATCCATCGGCTGCATCGGCGTGTCGATCCGTTTGGTGGTCATCGGCAAACCGCGCGTCACCTCATATGCCAAAAGCTGACTGATCTCGCGCAGCAATTGCCGGAAAACGGCCGTTGGCGTGCCTTTGTCGCGCATGATCGTCAGTTTGTGCTGAACCAGCGGGTGATCGACAACGGTCAGGTGCTCAGACATAGGGGCGCTCTCCAAAATAAAATACCCCTGTGTCTTGCCCCGATTTGCACAATCCCGCAACCACCAGACCGGTCAGAGCTTCATTTTGCCGGATAAACTCCGGGGGAATTGCGGCGTGCCGCAATGGGGGCTGGCCCCCATCCACCCCTACCGCGGGACGGCCAAGCCCAGATGACGCGCCACCAGTGCTGCCACGTCGACAAACCCGATCTGCCCCAAACGGCCTGCGCCCTGCCCTGCAATCAGAACCGGAGCACGTTCGCGGGTGTGATCCGTCCCGACCCAGGTCGGATCATTCCCATGGTCCGCCGTCAGCACCAGAATATCACCCGCCCGCAGACGAGTCAGGATGCGCCCGATCTCGGCATCGAACCATTCCAAAGCACGCGCATACCCTGATACATCGCGCCGGTGCCCGTAAAGACTGTCGAACTCCACGAAATTCGCAAAGGTCAGGCTGCCGTCTTCGGCATCTTCAACCAGATCTGCAAGATGCCCCATCAGCTGCGCATCCGTTCCTTTGCGCACTTCGTCAAAGCCGGACATCGAAAATATATCTCCGATCTTCCCGACGGCGTAGACCTTGCGTCCGTCATCCTGTGCCCAGTTGCTCAGGACCGGCGCGGGTGGCGCTATGGCAAAGTCGCGCCGGTTCGGGGTGCGCGTGAAACCGGTGTCCGCATCCCCGACAAAGGGCCGCGCAATGACCCGCCCCACCCGCATGTCATGCGCAATCGGGGCCATCGCCGCACACAGCTCCAGCAGACGGTCCAGACCAAAGCTCTCCTCATGTGCGGCAATCTGCAGGACGCTGTCTGCCGAGGTATAACAGATCGGAAAACCTGTCTTGAGGTGTTGCGGACCGAAATCCTCGATGATGGCGGTGCCCGGCGCGTGGCAATTCCCCAGGATACCGTCAGTGCCAGCCAGTGCCGCAAGCTGCGCGACCAGTTCGGGCGGGAACGAATTTGAAACATCCTTAAAGTAGTGCCACTCCCACGGCACCGGCAGCCCGGCCAGTTCCCAATGCCCCGACGGCGTGTCCTTTCCGCGCGACATTTCGGTCGCAGCGCCCCATGTGCCCGTGATTTTCCCCTCAAGCCCTGTCGCACGCAGCCCACTGGCCAGTTCCAGCGCCGCCCCCAGCCCCAGCGACACAAGATGCGGCACCTTCAGCGGGCCCGACCTGCCGTCCTCGGCACCGCCTTCGGCACAGGCCTGCGCGATATGGCCGAGTGTATTCGCCCCGGCATCGGGCACCCCGCCATTAAAGAAAGTCTCTGCATCCGGCGCGCCGCCGATGCCTGCTGAATCCATCACAACCAGAAACGCCCGCGCCATCAGCCCACCCGCTCGACAATCAGATCAGGGATCTTGCCCGGCGTGTCCGACACCGTGATTGCGCCGCGCACGGTCTTTGCGGCCCGTTCCGCATCTTCAGCGCGGACCGCATGGATCACAGCCAACGGCGCTCCTTTCTGCAGTTTGGCCCCCAACCGCACCACATCCGACAGCCCCACGGCGGCATTGATCTGGTCGCTCTCCACGAGGCGGCCACCGCCCATCCGCACAACCGCCATACCCAAAGCTTCTCCGTCAATCGCGGTGACATAGCCCGCAACCGGCGAGGGCACCTCGCCGATGATGGTCGCCTCGGGCAGAAACCTGTTCCAGGTCTCGACAAACTTGACCGGGCCGCCCATCGCGGCAACCATCATGCCGAACCGTTCGGCGGCGGCACCCGACCGAAGCGCGCGCACGATGGCATCGGCCCCGGTCTGCACGTCGCCCGCCAGACCTGCATTGGCCAGCAACACCCCTCCCAGGGCCGCACAGACAGACACGATCGGCCCTTTGGTCTTGCCCGTCAGCACGCGCATCACTTCCGAGACTTCCAGCGCGTTGCCAAGGCTCGGCACCAGGGGCTGGCTCATGTCGCTGATCACCGCCGTGGTGCGGCAGCCGCTGGCATTGGCGGTCTTTGTCAGCGCGGCGGCAAGCACCTGCGCCTGTGCCAGATCCTTCATGAAAGCGCCGCTGCCGACCTTCACGTCCAGCACCAGCCCCTGCAATCCGGCAGCCAGCTTCTTTGACAGGATCGACGCTGTGATCAGGTCCATGCTGTCAACCGTCGACGACACATCACGCACCGCATAAAGCCGCCTGTCCGCTGGTGCTATGTCTTCCGTCGCACCCACAATGGCGCAACCGACACGGCCCACCACCTCCCGGAACCGCGCTTCGTCAAGCTCGGTGTTGACACCCGGGATGGCTTCCATCTTGTCGAGCGTTCCGCCCGTATGCCCCAGCCCGCGCCCCGAAATCATCGGCACAAACGCACCGCACGCCGCCAGCGCAGGAGCCAGGAGCAGGCTCACGCAGTCGCCCACGCCGCCGGTGGAATGTTTGTCGAGCACCGGCCCTGCCAGATCCCACGTCAGCACCCGCCCGCTGTCGCGCATGGCCAGCGTCAGCGCGACGCGGCCGACATCGCTCAGACCGACCTGGCACACACCCATCGCAAAGGCACCCGCCTGCGCATCGCTCACCCTGCCATCGGCCAACCCTTCGGCGAACCAGACCAGTTCGTCGCGGTTGGGTGACTGCCGGTGGCGCAGCTTTGCCAGTATCGTGCGCGCGTCCATGGGGGTCAGCCTTCCATATGCGCGCGCCCGAAGGCGCCCGGCAGCAGCTCCGACAACACCATCACCTGCTCCACACCGGAGGCGGTGGCCATCGTGACCGGCACATCGGCCTTGCCGAATTCGGCCAGCTTTTGCCGGCATCCGCCACAGGGCGTCACCGGCATGGGACTGCCCGCAATCACGTAAGCTTCGGTGAATTCGGTCTCGCCCGCGGCAACCATGGCCGCAATCGCCCCGGCCTCGGCGCAGGTGCCCTCGGGATAGGCGACGTTTTCCACGTTACACCCCGCATAGATCGTTCCCGACACGCCCCTCAGCGCCGCGCCCACCTTGAAATTGGAATACGGCACATAGGCATTGGCCATCACATCGCTCGCCCTTTGACGCAGATCTTCGCTCATACTTCCCCCGTTTTGAAAAAACTATAAAAAGCTTTGTACAAAGTTGCGATGCCAAAACGCGAAAATTCGTCACAGCTTCATTTTGCCGGATAAACTCCGGGGGAATTGCGGCTTGCCGCAATGGGGGCTGGCCCCCAAACCCGCGCTGCTGCACGAAATCAGATCAAATGTCGTGTTGGCGCTCTGCGCAAAATGGTTTAACGCTAAACCATCTCTGAGCAGCCAAGTTGCCAAAAGGACGGACCCCATGACCGAAGCGCCCAATCTGCGCCAAGCAGCCCTTGATTATCACGCCCATCCGAAACCCGGCAAGCTCGAGATCCGGGCAACCAAGCCGCTGGCCAACGGTCGTGATCTGGCGCGCGCCTACTCCCCCGGTGTTGCCGAGGCCTGTCTCGAGATCAAGGCGGATCCGGCCACGGCGGCACTTTATACCACCCGCGCCAACCTAGTGGGCGTCGTTACCAATGGTACCGCAGTGTTGGGGCTTGGCAACATTGGCGCGCTGGCGTCCAAACCCGTCATGGAAGGCAAAGCGGTCCTTTTCAAGAAATTCGCCAATATCGACTGTTTCGACATCGAACTCGATCAGGCCGATCCGGAAAAGCTTGCCGAACTGGTCTGCGCACTCGAGCCGACCTTTGGCGCGATCAATCTCGAGGACATCAAGGCCCCCGATTGTTTTACCGTTGAACGGATCTGCCGCGAGCGAATGAACATTCCCGTTTTTCATGATGACCAGCACGGAACCGCGATCGTGGTCGGCGCTGCCGTGAAGAACGCGCTTTTCGTCGCGGGCAAGGCGTTCGAGGACATCAAGATTGTCTCGACCGGCGGGGGTGCTGCGGGCATTGCCTGCCTCAACATGCTGCTGAAACTGGGTGTGAAACGCGAAAACGTGTGGCTCTGCGACATTCACGGACTGGTTCACTTGGGCCGCGAGATCGACATGAACCCGATCAAGTCGGAATACGCCCAAGCCACCGATCTGCGCACGCTTGATGACGTGATCCACGACGCTGATCTGTTTCTTGGCCTGTCCGGACCCGGCGTGCTGACACCGGCGATGGTGGAGAAAATGGCCCCGCGGCCGATCATCTTTGCACTGGCCAATCCCACGCCCGAAATCATGCCGGATCTTGCCCGCGCCGTGGCCCCCGATGCGATCATCGCGACAGGTCGATCGGATTTTCCCAATCAGGTCAACAACGTACTGTGTTTTCCGTTCATCTTCCGCGGCGCGCTTGATGTCGGTGCGACCACGATCAATGACGAGATGAAGATCGCCTGTATCGACGGCATCGCGGCCTTGGCGCGTGCCACCACCTCGGCCGAAGCGGCGGCGGCCTATCAGGGCGAGCAGCTGACCTTCGGTGCGGATTATCTGATCCCGAAACCGTTCGATCCGCGCCTGATCGGTGTCGTGTCTTCGGCGGTGGCGAAGGCCGCGATGGAAACCGGCGTGGCAATGCGACCGATCGACGATCTGGCCGCCTATCGTCACAAGCTGGACAGTTCGGTCTTCAAATCCTCCATGCTGATGCGACCCGTGTTCGAAGCCGCGCGCAGCACGCCGCGCCGGATCGTATTTGCCGAAGGCGAGGATGAACGCGTCCTGCGCGCCGCCCAGGCCATGGTCGAGGAAACCAGCGAGCGTCCCATTCTGATCGGCCGCCCCGAGGTGATCGAGCGGCGGATTGAAAAGGCGGGCCTGACGATTAAGCTGGGCGAAACTGTCGATCTGGTGAATCCCGAGAATGATCCGCGCTATCGCGACTATTGGGAGACCTACCACAACCTCATGGCGCGGCGCGGTGTGTCGCCGGATATCGCCCGCGCGATCATGCGCACCAACACAACCGCCATCGGGGCGGTGATGGTTCACCGCGAGGAAGCGGACAGCCTGATTTGCGGCACCTTCGGTGAATTCCGCTGGCATCTGAACTATGTCGAACAGGTTCTGGGCCGCGACGGCAGACGTCCGCATGGAGCTTTGTCGCTGATGATTCTGGAGGACGGGCCGCTGTTTATCGCGGATACGCAGGTGCATCTGCACCCGACACCCGAACAGATCGCTGAAATTGTCATCGGGGCTGCGCGCCATGTGCGCCGCTTCGGGATCGAGCCGAAGATCGCACTGTGTTCCCAAAGCCAGTTCGGCAATCAGGGTGAAGGCACCGGCAAGCGCCTGCGCGCCGCGCTTCAGCTTCTGGATGCCGGCGGTCATGATTTCTGCTACGAGGGCGAAATGAACATTGATGCTGCCCTCGATGCCGAATTGCGTCATCGCCTGCTGCCTTCCAACCGGATGGAAGGGGCCGCGAATGTGCTGGTCTTTGCCCATGCCGACGCCGCTTCTGGTGTGCGCAATATTCTCAAGATGAAGGGCAGCGGGCTTGAGGTGGGGCCAATTCTGATGGGGATGGGCAACCGCGCGCATATCGTCTCGCCGTCGATCACCGCACGCGGGTTGCTGAATGTCGGTGCGATTGCCGGGACGCCGGTTGATGAATACGGCTGAACGCCCGTAGCAAAAGGCGGTGCCGCACCAGTCCCCTGCGGCGCGCGCCGTTGGGTTGCGGATGGATTTCTTCACCGGTTTGTAAATTTCTATGCGCAAGGCACCGTCAGCCCTGTAAATTTTCTTTCCTGATCGGCGCGGGCGTCTTTCAAGAACCTTGCCCTGCCCCTGATCTCTGGCCTAACACATGGCAAAGGGATCACGGGAGGGGACCGAACATGGGCTATCAGGACATTTACAAAAGCTGGCAGGACAATCCCGAACGCTATTGGCTGGAGCAAGCCAAAGGGATTGACTGGGTCGAGGCCCCCACCAAAGCCCTGTTCGAAAAGGGCAACGATCTGTTTGAATGGTATGCCGATGCAAAGGTCAACGGCTGCTATAATGCGGTCGACCGGCACGTCGAGAAGGGCCGTGCAGATCAGGTCGCGATCATCCACGACAGCCCGATCACAGGCACCAAGTCCAAGATCACCTTTGCCGAACTGCAAAGCCGCGTCGCGTCCCTTGCCGGGGCGTTGCGCGCAAATGGAATCGAAAAGGGTGACCGCGTCATCATCTACATGCCCATGGTTCCCGAAGCGGTCGAGGCGATGCTGGCCTGCGCCCGCATCGGCGCGGTGCATTCCGTCGTGTTTGGCGGCTTCGCCGCGCACGAGCTTGCCGTGAGGATCAATGACTGCACCCCCAAGGCAATCATCGCCGCCTCTTGCGGGTTGGAGCCGAACCGCGTGGTGAAGTACAAGCCGCTGCTGGATGGGGCGATCGAACAGGCAGATCACAAACCAGCCTTTTGCATCATTCTGCAACGCGATCAGGAACGCTGCGAACTGACACCGGGTCGGGATCTGGACTGGCACGCCGCGCAAGAAGGCGTCACTCCCGCCGACTGCGTCCCGGTCGAGGGCAATCACCCCGCTTATATCCTTTACACCTCCGGGACCACCGGCGCGCCCAAGGGGGTCGTGCGCCATACTGCCGGCCATCTGGTCGCACTGAACTGGTCGATGAAGAACATCTACGACGTGGATCCCGGCGATGTGTTCTGGGCTGCCTCGGACGTCGGATGGGTCGTCGGCCACAGCTATATTTGCTATGGCCCGCTGATCCATGGCAACACCACAGTGGTGTTCGAAGGCAAACCCGTCGGCACCCCCGATGCCGGCACCTTCTGGCGTATAATTTCGGAACACAATGTGCGCAGCTTCTTCACCGCGCCCACGGCCATCCGCGCTGTCAAACGGGAAGACCCCAACGGCGAAGAGATTGGCAAATACGACCTGTCCTGCCTGCGCGCGCTTTATCTTGCGGGCGAAAGGGCCGATCCAGATACGATCATCTGGTCGCAGGAAAAGCTGGGCGTGCCCGTCTACGATCATTGGTGGCAAACCGAGAGCGGTTCGCCCATGGTTGCCAACCCCGCAGGGATCGAGGCGCTGGACGTCAAGATCGGATCACCCACTTTTGCCATGCCCGGATATGACATCCAGATCCTCGATGAGGCAGGCCATACCACTCCGCGCGGCACGCTGGGGGCCATCGCGATCAAGCTCCCCTTGCCCCCCGGCACCTTGCCCACGCTTTGGAATGCCGAAGACCGTTTCCGCAAAAGCTATCTCACCACCTTCCCCGGCTATTACGAGACCGGCGATGCGGGAATGATCGACGAGGACGGCTATCTCTACATCATGGCCCGCACCGATGACGTGATCAACGTCGCCGGGCACCGCCTGTCCACCGGCGCGATGGAGGAGATCCTGTCGAACCACCCCGACGTTGCCGAATGTGCCGTGATCGGCGTCAGTGATCCTCTCAAGGGGCAAGCTCCGATGGGGTTTGTGTGCTTGTCCAAAGGCGTGGATCGCCCACATACGGAAATTGCCGCGGAATGCGCCCACATGGTACGCGACCAGATTGGCCCCGTTGCGGCCTACAAGATGACACTGGTGGTGGACCGTCTGCCGAAAACGCGGTCCGGCAAGATCTTGCGGGCGACAATGGTCAAGCTTGCGGACGGAGAACCCTTCAAGCTGCCCGCGACCATCGACGATCCTGCGATTCTGGAAGAGTTGAAAGCGTCGTTGCAGGCAATCGGTTATGCCCAAGACAAATGACATCGAAAAAAAGGCGGCTCCCGAAAGAGCCGCCTGTTTGTTACTGTACGCTGGTAGAAGCAGTTAGCCCTGCTTCGCCATGAAAGAATCTACCTGCTTTTCAGCTTCTTCCTTCGCGATACCGTATTTCGCCTGGATCTTGCCGACGAGCTGGTCACGGTCGCCTTCGGCTTCGGTGATATCGTCATCCGTGAGATCGCCCCACTCTTCTTTCACCTTACCGGTCATCTGTTTCCAGTTGCCTTTGATTGTGTCCCAATTCATCAGAAATCTCCTTCTTCGGTTTCTACACTGACGGGAAGTTATTTCCCCCCAGTCGTCTCGGGAAAGGAACGTCAGAATGTCGATTTTGGTTCCACGGAAATTCCTGCTCAGGTGAATTGTTCACTGATCAGCCGCTCCTCCAGACCGTGCCCGGGATCAAAAAGAATCCGGTGGGCGATCAGCGGATCGGAGGTAATTTCGACCGTCACCACATCGCGGTAGGAATTTCCGTCAGCATCCGCCATCACGGGGCGCTTTTCAGCCTCAAGCACATCAAAGCGAACCGTCGCGGTCTTGGGCAACAACGCGCCGCGCCAGCGTCGGGGTCGAAAGGCCGCCATCGCCGTCAATGCCAGAACATCCGCGCCAATCGGCAGGATCGGACCATGGGCCGAATAATTATAGGCAGTCGATCCGGCAGGCGTTGCCACCAGCGCACCGTCACAGACCAATTCTTCCATCCGCACTCGGCCATCGACACTGATGCGCAGCTTGGCCGCCTGCGGCCCTTCGCGCAGCAACGCGACCTCGTTCAACGCCAGCGCCTTGGAGATGTGGCCATCAGCATGGGTCGCCAGCATCACCAGCGGGTTGATCACAGCCTCTTCCGCGGCGGACAGACGCTCGGCAAGGTTGTCCTCGGCGTATTCATTCATCAAGAAACCGATCGTGCCGCGGTTCATGCCGTAAACCGGCGCGCCCAAAGCCTGTGTATCGTGCAATGTCTGCAGCATGAATCCATCCCCGCCCAAGGCGACGATAATGTCAGCGGCATCAGCGGGAACATCGCCATACCGTGCCCCCAGTGCCCGCAGGGCAGATTGGGCAACCTCGGCGCGGCTGGCGGTAAAGGCGATCTTCATGGGTGTGGGTTTCCGATCATGGCATTTCTCTCCCGAAAGAACCACATTCCGCCCCCGGCTACCAGCTTTGCCGCAGACAGGATCTGGTGCGGCGGTTTACAGCCTTTTCGCCTGCCCCGCTTTGGGCTAAAGATCCCGCAACTTTTCCCTTCTTCAAAGGAACCATCTCATGTCCGGATTTTTCACAGCGCCCCTTTCCGATGCCGACCCCGAGATCTTCGGTGCGATTTCGGACGAACTTGGACGCCAGCGCACCGAAATCGAACTGATCGCATCGGAAAACATCGTGTCGGCCGCCGTGATGGCCGCCCAAGGGTCGGTGATGACCAACAAATACGCCGAAGGCTATCCAGGCCGTCGCTATTACGGCGGGTGCGATTTTGTCGATGTGGCCGAAAACCTCGCGATTGATCGCGCTTGCCAGCTTTTCGACTGCCAGTTCGCCAACGTGCAGCCCAATTCGGGCTCGCAGGCCAACCAGGGCGTGTTCACCGCGCTGCTGCAGCCCGGCGATACGATCCTTGGCATGTCGCTTGATGCAGGGGGCCACCTGACCCATGGCGCAAAGCCCAACCAGTCCGGCAAATGGTTCAATGCAATCCAGTACGGTGTGCGCGAAGAAGACAACCTGCTCGACTATGACCAGGTCGAGGCGCTGGCCAAGGAACATCAACCGAAAATGATCATCGCGGGCGGCTCTGCCGTGCCACGTCAGATCGATTTCAAGCGCATGCGCGAAATCGCGGACATGGTCGGTGCCTACCTGCATGTCGATATGGCTCATTTCGCAGGTCTGGTGGCGGCGGGTGAACACCCCTCGCCCTTCCCGCATGCCCATGTCGCCACCACCACAACACATAAAACCCTACGCGGCCCGCGTGGCGGCATGATCCTCACCAATGACGAGGTGCTGGCAAAGAAATTCAACTCTGCCATCTTCCCCGGCATTCAGGGCGGCCCGCTGATGCATGTCATCGCGGCCAAGGCTGTCGCTTTCGGCGAAGCGCTGAAGCCTGAATTCAAAACCTACATCCGCCAAGTCATCAAGAACGCGCAAGCCCTCAGCGACCAGTTGATCAAGGGCGGGCTCGACACCGTGACCCACGGCACCGACACGCATCTCATCCTCGTTGATCTGCGCCCCAAAGGCGTCAAGGGCAATGAGACCGAACAGGCTCTGGGCCGCGCGCACATCACCTGCAACAAGAATGGCGTGCCCTTTGACCCGGAAAAGCCGATGGTCACCTCCGGCATCCGTCTCGGCTCTCCTGCGGCCACGACCCGCGGCTTTGGCGAGGCTGAGTTCCGCCAGATCGCCGACTGGATCATCGAGGTTGTCGACGGTCTGGCCGCCAATGGCGCAGACGGCAATGCCGACGTCGAAGCAAAGGTAAAAGCCGAAGTCGAAGCGCTCTGCGCCCGCTTCCCCATCTACCCCAACCTCTGAGCTATCGCGCGCCCCCTGATTTCCAAATGGTGTAAAATCCCGGGGGGCCCGCAGGGCGGGGGCAGAGCCCCCTCCATCGCCTGCCCACCCGAATGCATTACTGAAAAGCCCCGCCAGCATCCGCTGCGGGGCTTTTCTGTAACGTTGCACCTTGCGGCGGGGTCAACCGTCCTTGCGGCTTTGCATCTGATCCACAAGTTTCAGCAGCAGCCTGCGCGGCATCAAAGGAACCCGCCAATTCTTCGGAACTGAAGATGCGCCCTTGCGTCATCGCGGCCCCCCGTGATCCAATCGCGCGAAACATCGCCACAAAAAGGTCACCCATGGATATCAAATCAGCCGGCAGCCGCCCGTCAGAACCGGGATCGCCCGATTATTTCACCGGCAAGGTGCGCCTTGACCCCGTGATCGCCACTCCTGATCCCGCGCGGCTGAGGGGGGCCACGGTCACGTTCGAGCCCGGCGCACGGACCGCGTGGCACACTCACCCCTTGGGGCAAACGCTGATCATTGTTTCAGGGAAAGGGCTGGCACAAACCAAGGATGGACCCGTCACGCCCTTGCATCCCGGCGATGTGGTCTGGTTCGCGCCCGGCGAAAAGCACTGGCACGGGGCTGCCCCTGATTGCGCCATGACCCACATCGCCCTGCAAGAGGCGCTGGACGGCAAGGCAGTCGATTGGATGGAGCATGTCACGGATGCGGAATATACCGCTCAGACGTAGCCCCGCCACCAGAGAAAGAAGATAAAGGCGACCACAACAAACAGCAAATTTGCCGCTATGGTGCCCGCAAGGCCCAGAAGCTGACCCTTGCGTTCTTCGCCCCTGTCGATACCGCGCAAATGCGTGATCACTTCGTCAAAGGCAGCCTGCACCCTGTCACCGTCCAGCCGTCGCGCCATCTTGGGGTTGCGCGCAAGAAACTCCGCCTCGGCCAGTGCCGCGCCGTGCTTGCGGACACGCGCCGGCAGACGCCGCCCGGACCGGCGCAACGCATGACCCAGATCGCGCCCCTGCACACCCAGTCTGGCCTGGATCTCGCACCTGACAATCAGTACCTTGGATTGAATATCGTTCTGGTCCAGCATAAGGGCAGTCTAAACCCTCTGGCCTATCTCCCGCAATGATCCTAGTTTCGCCAACATGTTGAATTACACCGAATATGGCAGCGCCACCGAAGCGCCCTCGCTTCTGATCGTCCACGGCCTTTATGGGTCCGGCAGAAACTGGGGTGTCATCGCCAAACGCCTGTCGGATACCCGCAAGGTTATCACCGTGGACATGCGCAACCACGGCGACAGCCCGCGAGCGACAAGCCAAAGCTATCCTGACATGGCCGATGATCTGGCCGGGGTCATCCGCCACCTTGGCGGCCCGATGGATGTCTGCGGACATTCGATGGGGGGCAAGGCGGCGATGGTGCTGGCGCTGCAGAACCCCGGTCTGGTAAACCGCCTGATCGTCGCAGACATAGCCCCTGTGCCTTATGATCACAGCCAGCTTGAATATATCGATGCGATGCGCACAGTGGATCTGACGACACTGACCCGCCGTTCGGACGCACAAGAACAGCTAGCAGCCGCGGGCATTGATCCCGCCCTGCAAGGCTTTTTCACCCAGTCGCTGGATGTCGCTACAAAAAGCTGGAAGCTCAACCTTGATGTGCTTGAAGCCGAAATGCCCAAGATCGTCGGCTGGCCCGAGGATGTGACCGGCCCTTTTGACGGCCCGACGTTCTTTTTGTCGGGAGGTGCATCGCATTATGTGCAACCGGACCACCGACCTGTCATCAAGACGCTGTTCCCCAACGCCTTTTTTGCCAAACTGCCGGGTGTCGGGCACTGGCTTCACGCTGAAAACCCCCTCGATTTCGAAGCATCGGTTCGGGCGTTTCTGAACCAGACCTAAGAAACCGACATTTCCTCAAGGGATGCTGTGCAATCT
>JAGXHB010000237.1 GCA_024636425.1 Roseobacter sp. | reverse complement strand
TCACCCCCGACTTGGAGACCGGAGAGCCGGCTATCAGCCTTGAAGGCAACCTCGCCGGCATTCTTGCTCTGTCCCAGACAGCAAAAAACGCCGTTCCGGTTTCCCAAGACGACGTTCAGCAAGTAAAGTTGGTTGCGGGAGGGCGCAACCAGCGCTGTCGAACTGAGCTCTCTTGCCAAGTTTGATATCCAGCATCGGCCCATTGCAGTCGTTCACCCATAGGCCCGGTGCCGCATCGCGGCTTCCCCAAAGCCGCCATTTATCCGGCGCGCAGCATTCTATATGCTCAGAGGTAGGCTCTGCGGACTAGGCCGCCGTTGGCTGTGTTTGAAAAAAGATCAGAAATAATCAATGCGGAAGGCATAAGTCCACCATTGTACAGCAACTGACGTTGAGGGTGGTTACAACATCAAGGGCCGCGGCATCGACCAAGTGATTTAAGTTAGATGTATTGCCACTGTTCCCTCGGACACTCCGGGTGCGTTCACCTTGAGATGCGCCGCATTCTCCTTCACCCAACCCGAAGCCACCTCTAAGCTTTTGTCGGTGCCCGTCTTGTCCTCGCACACAGTGACTGTCATTCCACCTTCTTTTGTTTTCACAACATCATAGCTGATTAGGCCTGATACTCCTCGGATGAGGCCCTCAATCTCATCCTTACGATCCTCCAATAACTTAAAGAGTTCCGTAGCACCCTGCCCTGTATAAAATCTGACCATTGCGTGCATTCTTATTCCCTCCCATAAATAGCCCCCCTCTAAACCTCAAATATGCAAGGCCGGAGCACACCACGTTACCACACAATCTGGTGCTACCAAAGCGGTGAGCAGCATGTCCACTCACAGACGCCTCAAGCTGCTGAAGTTCTTGGCCAGCAAAGGGCACAGAGCCGACATCTGTACCGCAGCGAGCTTGACCGGCGTCGGGCCATCTTGATCGTAAAGGACGGCCCTTAGCGGACCTTCTTGGCTTCCGCGGCTAACGGCAGCTTCGAGCCCTCTTTACTGAAATTCTGCGATGCTGCGAATGGCCGCTTTCATGGCATCGGCACAAACCTTCAACAAATGCTTGCGTTTTGAACAGGAGTTGCGACAGCATCAAATGACACGCTATGCGAGTGTTCCAAGGACGAGCGTCTTTGCCGACAGACCATTTTTCTAAACTAAGTATGCCCGGCTATAGGAAGCATCGCCGAAAGTCTTTTCGGAGGTGGAATTGGGCGACAACTGAATGTTTGGCGCTCCCTCTTGAAAGCTGAGTATATAGCATCTTACTTCTTCTGAAGAGGCCATCGAACCGCGTATCCCATGCGCTCGCCGACCTTGCGTTACAGGCGGTCAAACATATGGTCTTCCTTCAGCTTATCCTCGGATTTGCCCTTTTGGTTGCGGGAGGCGAAGCTTTGGTGCGTGGTGCCGTGTCCGTAGCCGTGCGTTTCGGCGTATCTCCTCTTCTTATCGGCCTGACGCTTGTCGGGTTCGGAACCTCGACGCCGGAACTGGTGACGAGTTTACAGGCGGCCTTCGGCGGCTTTCCGGGTATCGCGGTCGGTAATGTGGTCGGGTCAAACGTCGCGAACATTTTGCTGATCCTCGGTGTGGCAGCGGTGATAATGCCTCTGACCATCGACTCAGTCGCTTTCCGTCGGGACGGAACGGCCCTTGCGATCGCGACCACGCTCGCTGTCGGCGTGATCCTGTTCGGGTCTCTTGATCGATGGATGGGAGGCGTCCTGATCGTCGCATTGCTGGCCTATCTCTGGATCGCGTACCGGAGCGACCGCACAGCAGTTGCCGCAAACGGCCCTCTGGATACTCCCGAAACCGCGTCCATCCCTGGACCCGTCTGGATAGCACTTGCTCTCGCGATCGGCGGCATTGCGGTGACGATCTTGGGAGCCCGGCTGACTGTCGACGCGGCGGTCACACTTGCGCTTCTGTGGGGCATGAGCGAGACGGTTGTGGGGCTTACGGTCGTCGCCGTAGGCACGTCGCTGCCCGAGCTGGTGACATCGGTGATGGCGGCGCTGGGTCGCGAATCCGGCATCGCGTTCGGCAATGTGGTCGGGTCGAACATCTACAATATACTCGGCATTCTGGGCGTCACCGCGCTTGCCCGACCGGTCCCGATTCCGCCGCAAATCGCACAGCTCGACGTCTGGGTCATGTTTGCAGCAACACTCGCGTTGATTATTACGGTCGTGGCGTGGAAACGGATCGGACGGGCGACCGGCTTCGTCTTCCTTGGGGCCTACGCCGCTTATACCGGATGGCTCGTTGCAGGCGCATGACCTGAAAGCTCCACGTCGGCTCCGCTTGCGGTCCGACAACCCACCGCATTCGTGCAAAAAAGGAACGACATATGGGCACCATTGACCGTCTTTTCATGCTGGTGATCACCGGTGTTCTGACACTCGCCTTCACGCTCGCGGCCCTGGCGCAGGAAGGCGACCGGGTCGCCGACGTCAGGGTTCTCGGCAACTGTGAAGGCTGCGTGTTCGACGGACAGGATTTCTCCGACCACAAACTGACAGGCATCAATTTCGTCTCTGCTCAGCTGAGCGATATCAGCTTTGACCGGACCGCCATGAACATCGCGATTTTCGATGGCGCGGACCTGCGCGGCGTGAGCTTCATCGATACCGACCTCAGCGGTGCCAGTTTTGTCGATACGCGGCTCGAAGATGTGACGTTTGACGGGGCAGACCTGAGGGGCGCCGTGTTCGAGGGAGCAATTCTGGTCCAGACGGACATGCAAACCGCCCGGCTTTGCAACACCCAGCTTCCCGACGACGTCATGGACAATTCGGACTGCAATTGAACTTTCCGCTTCCCCGCATGCCCCTTGATGGGACTGAACCGGACAGGAAGCTGTCGGCGGTTCTACGCGAACTCGATAGCGGTAGCGATGAGCGCATATCGCTCAATAATCTGATCGTCATGCTGGGCGAGCGCAGCTTCGTGCCACTGTTGATCATCTTTGCCTTGCCGAACCTGTTTTTCTTCGTTCCGGGCGCCTCCGTCATCACCGGCCCACCGCTCATATTTGTTGCAGCGCAACTTGTCCTCAGGCGCTCATCCGTCTGGCTGCCGAATTTTCTCGGCGAACGATCAATCGAGCATCAGGCGTTCGGTCGGATCGTCTCGCGCGCCCTGCCATGGATCGAATGGGTCGAGAGGCTGGCACATCGCCGTTTCTGGGTCCTGTCCCGAAGGGCGGCCGATCTTACCGTCGGTATCGCCTGTCTCGTGATGGCCATCTTCATGTTCCTGCCCATTCCCTTCGCCAACACCCTTCCAGCCCTGTCGGTCATCATGCTGGCTCTCAGCCTTGGCGAACGCGACGGCCTTTGGCTCCTTGGGGGGTTCATCGTCAGCCTTACCTCGTTTGCTGTCGTCACCGCTATTTTCGCCGCCGGTGCCTTTGCGATGCTGAGCTTCTTTTGATCGGCAGTCTCCGATGGCAGGCCGTAACGCGCCTGCGCAGAAAAATGCCCACATCCGCCTATTGAAACCGGTCTGCCTATGACCATTTCAAGGGGGCGAGCCGGGCCCCTCTGACGGATGATGTATAGAAAACATCTGCCGTGATGTCGGATCGCTCCCCCGAAGGGGAGTGCCCCCCCGATGCTTGTCATCCAAGCATCATAAAGCCGCTTTCCTTCGGGTTCACACCGAAGGAGTTATCTATGGAAAGAACTGTTCCGCCACGCGATTATGTAACCCCCGTAGGGCTTCAATACGACGTCGGACTCCGCAAGTATCTGACAGGCGTATTTGCCTACATGGGAGGCGGGCTCGTGTTGTCAGCGCTGGTTGCTTTTGCCGTGGCAAATATCGCCCCCGTCACAGCTATCGTTTTTGGCACACCGCTCAAGTGGGTCGCAATCTTTGCGCCACTGGCATTGGTGATGTTCGCGTCATTCCGTTTTGAGCGGTTGTCCGTCGGTGCCCTGCAAGGTCTCTTCTGGGGTTTTGCAGCATTGATGGGCGTGTCGTTGGCCAGCGCGCTGCTGGTTTTCACAGGCACGAGCATCGTCACGGCGTTCCTGAGCGCGTCCATCATCTTTCTGACGATGGCCCTGTGGGGCTACACGACGAAACGCGACCTGTCTGGCTGGGGTAGCTTCCTGATGATCGGCCTGATCGGTGTCATCGGTGCCTCGATTATCAACCTGTTCCTGGCATCTGGCGCACTGGCCATGGCCGTCTCTGTCATCGGGGTGATCGTCTTCACCGGTCTGACCGCCTGGGACATGCAGCGCCTTCGGAACGAGTATCTGGCGCATAAGGAGGCAGGTGGGATGTCTGCCACAGCTGATCTCGGGAAACTACAGATCATGGGGGCACTCTCTCTCTATCTTAATCTCATCAACCTGTTTCAGATGCTGCTGAGCCTTTTTGGCCAACGGCAGGAAGGATAATCAATCATGCGAACTCAAGAAACTGTCTCGGCCATGCTGTGCCCTGTTTGTCAGACCGGCCTGTCGATGTCTGACCGGAGCGGGGTGGAAATTGATTTCTGTCCTTCATGCCGGGGTGTCTGGCTTGATCGGGGGGAACTCGACAAGATCATCGAACGCTCCACCGCACCGGCAGCGCGGGAGATGGAACCTCAAAGGGGCTCCGACCGACGCGGAGAAGCCGGCGGGCTTATGGGGATGGCTTCATCCCTCCTGAAAGGTTATGACGACCGCTACGGTGACCGACGCCGGGATGACCAGCATGACGACGATGGCCGCTACGAAAAACGACGGCGGAAAAAGTCGATCTTCTCGGAATTTTTCGACTGACCACCCTATGAACACCGCCTTCGAAAGGAGGCGGTGTGCTGCGTTGTAGTTCATCCACGATAGAATTCCTTAGGGTCGGTATGCCAACCCGGCTAATCCAGCCGGACACTCTTTGCTTGGAATAATGGAAGGAAGCCACCATGTGGCAAGAAATCTGGACGGCCGTCATAGTCGAATTTTCTGACATTCCCGATCTGGCCACCATGACCCGCATTGTGCTGCGCCTGGTGCTGGCCGCAATTCTGGGGGGCGTCATCGGATATGAACGCGAGCGCAAGGCCAGCAGTGCCGGTGTAAGAACCCATATGCTGGTTGCCGTCGGTGCCGCGCTGTTCGTTATTGGCCCACTTCAAGCCGGTATGGAAATTTCGGACATGTCGCGTGTGCTGCAAGGTATCGTTCAGGGCGTCGGCTTTTTGGGAGCTGGAGCGATTCTTGTCCGTGCCAGTCAGCAAAAAATACTCGGGCTGACCACAGCAGCAAATATCTGGGTGACTGCGGGGATCGGAGTAGTCGTCGGCCTTGGTCTCGAAGCAACCGCGATCCTTTCAACGGTTATCGTGCTGACCATTCTGGCTGTTGTGCCCTTCATTGTGCAGCCATCCGATCACGACGATATCACTCAAAAGTAGAACGTCATTCTGATTATAGCTCCTAACCACTGACCCACGATCATTCGGGCAATGTGCGGCTAAGGTTGGCGTTGAGTGATGTTTGCAGAGAGACAGACGAATGTGTGACGGCACGGTAGCTTGCCTACTGCCGCATTGTTTTTTATTCGGCGCGTGTCACCAGAACTTTGTCGATGCGACGACCATCCAAATCAACGACTTCAATTGACCAGTTCTGAAAAACAAGTCGTTCCGCGACCTCCGGTAAATTGCCAACTTTCTCAAGGATAAACCCGGCTGCCGTCTCGTAATCACGATCATCCTCGAGCTCGAGCGACAGCAGATCGGCGAATTCGTCCACAGGCATCCAGCCTGCGACAAGGTAGGATCCGTCGGCACGGGTCACAACTTTTGGCTCATCCGTCTCGCTGTCCGGGAAATCGCCAGTTATGGCTTCCAGAACGTCCATCGGCGTAATGATTCCTTCGAAATGGCCATATTCGTCAAAGACAAGCACCATATGCGCGGGCGCCGTGCGCAACCGGTCGATGACCTCCAGCGCACTTTTCCCACCCTGGACGACCGGTGCCTCACGCAGCAGGGCGCGCAAATCGAAGGGCTCGTTCATCAGGGCGGGCCCCAGAATGTCACGCGTCATCAACACGCCGATGATGTCGTCTGCATTGCCGTCCTGCACCGGCAGTCTGGACCGGCTCATCCCGCGAAGCTGTCTGAGGATATGCGCCTTGCTGCTGGATGCGTCGAGCGTTTCGACCTCGTGGCGCGGCGTCATCAGCCCGCGCGCAGTGCGGTCGGCCACGCGCATGACACCCGCGATCATCCCGCTTTCGGCACGGTTCATGGCCCCGGTGCTTTCGGCCTCGGCGATGATCAGGCGCACTTCCTCATCGCTCACCTGGCGTGACTGGGCACCGGACTGACCGAGCAGACGCAATACCAGTTTGCCGGACCGATCAAGCACCCAGATCAGCGGTGCCGCGAAGCGCGCGATGAGCCCCATCATCGGGGCCATGCGGGCGGCGACCTGTTCAGGCGCACGCAAGGCGATCTGTTTGGGAACAAGTTCGCCCACGATCAGCGACAGATAGGTGATGGCCACAACCACGGAACCCACACCAAGAGGTTGAGCAAAGTTCGCCGCCAAACCAGCCTCAATCAACGATGTGGACAAACGCGCACCAAGTGTCGCGCCGGAAAAGGCACCCGCCAGCACGCCCACCAGTGTGATGCCGATCTGAACACTGGACAGGAACCTGCCGGGATCCTTGGCAAGCGCAATGGCCATCGCGGCACCCCTGCTGCCCTTGTCGACCATCAGTTTCAACCGGGCGGGGCGGGCAGAGACGATGGCAAGTTCAGACATCGCCAGCACGCCATTGATCAGCGTGAGCAGAATGACGACTGCAATTTCTAATACCATTTTTCCAAACTTTTTGCCGGAAAATCCCGGAATCCAAATTTCGTTTTTTGTCTAATACCACGATGCGGGAGCATGCAGCAGCGCGTTAATTCCGAAAGAGCCGAAATGCGCTGCCGATGACATCCCAAAGGTCCACCAGCCGAGCGTAGTAGTGTTCGCGTACGGCGAAAGGCATGTCGCCGGGACCGCAAAGTTCCACCTCAAGCGTGTCGATCAGGCGCATGAGACGACGGCGGTGAATGCCAAGACGGCTCTGGACTGGATCGGCCAGCACACCTGCAAACGCGGCAAAGACCGACCCAATCATGACAAGGAACGCGACACTCGGCGCGACAAGCAGCGGTGATGCGCATGTGCAGAACATGCCGTACCATAGGGCTCCGATGGCCTGACCCATCGGTAACTCCGCAATCATCGTGGTCCGTGCCACGACGTCCGCAAAGCTGGTGCCATCAAAATCATGCCAGGGGTCAAAGCCTGGAACACAAATGCGCCCACGGCGAACGTGACCAGGCCCGCGGTCGTCTCTGCCACGGCCGACCGTGTACCCGCATAGTCACCAAGCGCATCCGC
>JAGXHB010000236.1 GCA_024636425.1 Roseobacter sp. | reverse complement strand
TTCATTGCCGGATTCGAGGCAGAGCGGGAAATCGAGGATGGAGAAACAGAGACTGTAACCACCCCTCAGGTGGAAGTGGAGTTCGCAATCCCGATCTACGACACCGGCAAGGCCCGAATACGCAAGGCGGAATTGTCGTACCTTCAAGCGGCCAACGTGCTTGCGGAGAGGGCCGTCAACGTCCGCTCCGAAGCGCGTGGTGCTGAAACCTCCTATCATGCCGCATACAAGATTGCCCGCCACTACCGAGACGTTCTCGTGCCGCTACGCACAACCGTCGAAGAAGAGGGCTTGCTGTCCTACAACGGCATGATCACCAGCACTTTCGAGCTGTTGACAGATGTGCGCGGGAAACTTGGCGCGTCACTGGAAGCGGCAAACGCAAAGCGCGAATTCTACATGGCACAGGCTGACCTCACCGCTGCGATCTATGGCGGCGGAGATGGCGGCGGTGCTGGTGGAGAAGGCGCGACACTTGCCGCCGGTGGCGGCGCAGGACACTGAAAGGAACTGACATGCTAAATAGACGTCAATTACTTGGAGCCGGTGCGGCAGGTGCAACGCTGGTCTCTTCGAAAGCCTGGGGTCAAACCCTGAACATGGGTTTGCCCGAAGCCGCGCAAATGGATAGCGCAGCAACTGCCGTCACGCCTCGTCCATCATCTGGCGTGGACTATACCCCTGTCGTCACTTTGAACGGCTGGACTTTGCCGCACCGCATGAACAATGGAGTAAAGGAATTTCATCTTGTTGCCGAGCCCGTCGAGCGTGAGATGGCCGATGGCATGATCGCGCATTTGTGGGGCTACAACGGTCAATCAACGGGTCCGACAATCGAGGCGGTCGAAGGCGACCGCGTGCGCATCTATGTTACCAACAAGTTGCCAGAAGCGACCTCGGTCCACTGGCACGGCTTGATCCTGCCTTCGGGTATGGACGGTGTGGTGGGGCTTAGCCATCCTGGCATCAAACCAGGCAAGACTTTTGTCTACGAGTTCGATCTCATCAAATCGGGCACCTTCATGTATCACCCACATGCGGATGAAATGACGCAAATGGCGATGGGCATGATGGGCATGTTTGTGGTCCACCCCAAGGATCCGACCTTCATGCCGGTCGATCGGGATTTTCTGATCATGCTGAACGCCTTCGACATTGATCCCGGGACATATGTACCGCGCATCATGACGATGACCGATTTCAATTTGTGGACCTGGAACAGCCGGATTTTTCCGGATATCGACCCGCTGGTCGTGAACCGGGGCGACAAGGTGCGCGTGCGCGTCGGCAATCTGACGATGACCAATCACCCCATTCACATGCATGGATATGACTTCAAGGTGACGTGCACGGACGGCGGTTGGGTGCCTGAAACGGCGCAATGGCCTGAAGTCAGCATCGACATTCCCGTGGGCGCGATGCGCGCCTATGAATTTGTCGCCGATCATCTGGGGGATTGGGCGATCCATTGCCACAAATCACACCATACGATGAATGCCATGGGCCACGACGTGCCAACCTTCATCGGTGTAAACAAAAAACCACTCACTCAGAAGATCCGCGAATTCCAGCCGGAATACATGCCGATGGGCACTGCCGGTATGGGCGACATGGGCAAGATGACCATGGAATTGCCCGACAACACCATTCCGATGATGAATGGCTGGGGTCCGCATGGTCCGCTCGAGATGGGTGGCATGTTCTCGGTTGTGAAGGTGCGCGAAGGTATCGGCGCAGACGATTATTCCGATCCCGGCTGGTACGAAAATCCTCCGGGTGAGCAAGCCTACGAATGGACAGGCGAGTTGCCTGAGTTCGCGACCAACAACAGTCCGAAAACCATCCTGACACCGAAAACGACCTCGAAGGGCTAAGGCGGCCCTTCGTTTCTTCAACCAATCAAAACTACAGGAAAAAAGCAGATGAAAAACCTTCTACTGACGACAGCTATGGTCTTTGCCATGATCACTCCAGTTTATGCGGCCGGCACCCACGAGAGCGGCCATGGCCACGAAGAGGCCGATGCGGGCCGCGGCCACGCCGAAATGGCGGCAGGCATGCCGGGCAAGGCGGATGACGTAAGCCGTACAATCGATGTAACCATGCGCGAGACCGAAGAAGGCACGATGATCTTTGAACCAGCCAGCTTCGAATTCGAGCGGGGCGAGACCATCCGCTTCAACGTCATGAACATGGGCCAGATCGAACATGAATTTGTGATCGATGATGTCGAGGGCAACGCCAAGCACAAGGAAATGATGGCAGCCATGGACATGGAGCACGACGATCCCAATTCGGTACGTTTGGATGAGGGTAAGTCGGGCGAGGTCATCTGGATGTTCTCCAATGCCGGCACTTTCGAATTCGCTTGCCTGATTCCCGGCCATTACGAATCCGGTATGCATGGGTCGATCAATGTGAGCGAAATGCAGGCCTCCGCCGAAGCAGTGATGGCACAGGCGGACGTCGAATATACCAAAGGTACGATCAAGAAGGTAGATGCGGAGGGTGGCAAGGTCACTATTAACCATGGCCCACTGGAGAATCTCGACATGCCTGCGATGACGATGGTGTTCCGCGCTGATGAAGCGATGCTTGCCAAGATGTCTGAAGGTCAGGACATCGAGTTCGTCGCGGAGCCAGTGAAAGGAAAATTGACCGTCACTCAGATGAAATAATGGCAAGTTTCGGGGCCAAGGCACGCGCTTTGGCCCTGTAGATCGCGGCCTTAACCGAGTGCAAAAATGGCTACTGAAAGCCTGGCCCCGCGGAGGAGTTGATTATGATGACCATCACATTGATTGTTTTCCTCGTCCCGGCGCTTTCAACCCTTCCGGTGGAAGCGTCTAGCGGCAGAGGCCAGCAGCCTCATACACGGGCATTTGAATTGTCTGGCCATGATCCTATCGGGAAACCCGGTGATGGCTCATCCTGGGCGCAATTGTCGCGGTGTTTGGCTGCGTACAAGGATTCTTCAGTGCCACTGAAAGAGCTATTCAGCTATCATCAAACTCTGGAAGACATGCGAATCCGTTACCAAAAGAGTACTTTGGTTTTCATCAAGTCGATGCCTCAATCTGGGGATCTAAAGGCAGAAGTCCGCGCGTCGCACGATGTTAGCCAACCCAAGACGTCTAAGATCGTTGAACCGGCTTCAACTTTGACGAAGCATTGGGGTTTGGCTGCTTCATGAAAGAAGGATTGTGGTAAGATGAAACGGTCATTGATATTTTTTGCTCTCGTGGTAATTGCCGCCGCAGCATGGTACGCAATGCAGCCTACTTACTCTGAAATTAACTTCCAGAATGATCAAGACATGAGTCTTCCCGCTGGTGCGCTTGCGGCTGTCAATCTACCCGGTAGTTTTTCAGAACAGGAACAGCTCGGCGGTCGCGCTTACGACGCTGATTGTGCCTCTTGCCACGGCGTAAACGGGCAGGGTCAGGACGACGTTGCACCACCGCTCGTGCACAAAATCTATGAACCGAGCCATCACGGCGACATGGCGTTTGTCCTTGCAGCACAAAATGGTGTTCGAGCGCACCACTGGAATTTTGGAAATATGCCGGCGGTTGAGGGCGTGACGCGGTCAGATGTCTTGGCTATCACGGCCTACATACGTGCATTGCAGCGCGCCAATGGTATAGAATGAGCCAGTTAAACGACCTTAAAGGGTGGGGTTTGAAGCACCATGAAATATGAACTTCCTATGCTCAAAATAGCGGGGAATACCCAAAGTGGATGTGCCATGATCCTGGCGAACATTAGATGGATCGGCGTATTTCTACTGACCCTTGGTATATATCTGGGCTCTTTCAACGTGCTTCGCGCTGAGGAAACCCCACTCTTCTCACTGACAGAACATTTAGCACCGGTTGGTATGAATGCGCGCGAGCCATCACTTGCGACCTTTGCGGATGGTCGCGTGGTTTTAACCTGGACAGAAGACCACGGTTCTGAAGCGGAAGTTCGCATGGCTATTCTTGATGGCAGTGAGTGGTCGGATGCTCGGACAATTCATACATCGTCAAAGATTTACATCAACTGGGCTGATTTTCCATCGGTAGCGGTGCTTGCTGATGGTGGCTTGGTGGTACAATGGCTTGAACTGAACGGGGAGGGCGACTACCAGTATGACGTCAATATAGCCTTTTCCCCGGATGAGGGCAGAAGCTGGACGGACCCGCTTATTCTCCACGATGACAGATCTCAACGCGAGCATGGTTTTGTTTCGTTGGTTCCCGATCAGTTTGGCGGATTGATGGCGCTGTGGTTGGATGGTCAGGAGTATGACAGTCTGACGGAGGGTGACACCTTCGAAAATGCAATGCAGTTACGTGCGCGGCAGATCAACTCCGACGGGACGATGAATCCAGAAAGCTTGTTGGATGTGCGCACTTGTACTTGTTGTCAGACTTCGGCGGTGCGGACTGAAACGGGCGACATTGTTGCTGTTTATCGTGACCGCACTGCAGGTGAAGTCCGTGACATATCGGTTGTTCGGCATTCCGAAGATGGATGGTCTCAACCTGTCACAATTCACGCGGACGGCTGGGTGATCGCTGGTTGCCCTGTAAATGGTCCGGCGGTTGATGCAGCAGGCAACAAGGTATCGGTCATCTGGTTCACTGCGGCATTGGACAAACCGAAGGTGCTTGTCACCTTTTCGGATGATGGAGGCGTGCAGTTCGACGAACCGCTCCGACTTGACCTCGGCACAGCTTCGGGTCGGGTGGATGTTATGCAGATGTTGGATGGAAGTGTTTTGGCGCTCTGGATGGAATATATAGGTGGCGGTGAAGCAATTGTTATGTGCCACGTGTTTCGAAATACCGGATGTGCCGCGCCTCAGGCTCTCTACATCAATCGAGGCGGAGGATCAGTGGGTTTTCCGCGCATGACACGCGGAGACGTCAGTGCGGTTGTGGCCTGGACCCAACCGACGAGCGGTTCGGACGGGAATACCACAGTGCGCGTAGTCCATATTGAAAGGATCCCTTAGGATCAGTTTTTTGACCGCTGTGCTTCGTCAATGATGACCGGCGCGTTGTCCAGCGCTTTTATCAAACTGTTAAGCTGCCCTTCCGGGTCCGTCTCTATGGCAGCCAAGATTGCAACATCATCCAATGTGGTAAAACGACCATTGCCGAACAAATTTCTGACAAAGGTTGCCTTGCCAACCTGTCTTGGGACTATGAGGTTCACCATACGTGCTGATGCAATTGCGTCTTCAAGTTCGGGAATGAGGTGCCTTGGCAGATAGTCTTCTGTGTCATTCATGGACCGAAGCTTGCCCTGCGAGTTTTGTGGAAAACATCCCGCTTGAGGGGTCTGGTTTTTTACGCAGGATGCGAATTAGAACCCCCACCATTTGTCTATCAGACAGATCACCATTTGATCATTACGTACTCCACCGTTTGCGCACTATACGGGCTTCAGGGTGCCAACTTGCCAAGTCAGCATCTTGATCTTGTATTCCCTCGCGATTTGCAAATCCCGGCGCACCGCGATGTGAACCGTCCCGGGTTTACCGGAGAGTTTTTGGTTCAATAGTTTGGGCTCCTTTCTCGTCAGCGTTCAAGCTTGTCTAGAATGCCTCCTCTGCTTCTTGTGGCATGATGTAACCGATGGCACTGTGCAGGCGGTCGTTATTATACCAGTCGACCTTTCATGGCTTTCCCAATCGACTTCACCAACTGACTTCCAAGGGCCGAGGAACCTGATGACCTCGGTCTTGAACCTCGGCCTGTTCCGGTTCCGTCGGAACCCGGCGGAAAGGTCAGTACAGCCCGTCGATTTCCAAGGGGAGCTTTCTGACCTTCTCCTGTCGCAGAAGACTGCGGGGTTGGGGGGCGATTTCGGCATTCTGTGCGCGGCGGTAACGCACGGCAGCGGCCTCCTCCAAATCGGCACGACTCTTCATGATCGTCGGACGGAGGAACACGAACAAGGTGCGTCGGTTTCTGCTGTCGCTGCGGCTTTTGAAAAGATTGCCCAAGACCGGAACATCTCCCAGTATAGGGACTTTCTGATTGCTTTGCAGGCGGTCATCCGTGATCAGACCGCCAAGAACCACTGTGCCACCATTCTCTGCCAGCACAGTCGTGTTGATGACGCGACGGTTGGTCACCAGATCCGCAGCACCTGTTACGGCCTGATTGGTCAAGGAAGACACTTCCTGTTCAATCTCGAGCTGAACGACCCCCCCCGCAGTGATGCGCGGCTTCACGACCATTGTGATGCCCACGTCTTCACGCTCTATAACCTCGGCCACGTTTCCCCCATCAGTGGTCAGTCGCCCTGTCCGGAAGGGCACGTTTTGACCGACGACAATGGTAGCTGACTGGTTATCCATCGTCGTCACGGAAGGCGTGGACAACAAATTGGCGTTCGTCGATGTGTTCAGCGCTTGAATAAGCGCACCGAAATTGTCCGACGACAGACCGACGGATAGCCCTGTTGAAAGAGCAGCGGCATTACTTTGTCCCAATGCTACAAGGATATTCTGCAAAGCGGCACCGCCATTGCCAAAAGATGTCGCTGCAATGCCGCCTGTCGGGGCTCCCTCGCCCATCCCAAGCTGCACGCCAAGACGTTCGGCAACCTCGCCGGACACTTCGACAATTGCGGCTTCAATCATGACCTGCGGGCGGCGGACGTCCAACGCCTTGATCAACCCGGACACCTCTGCCAGCTGTCGTTGCGTGCCACGTACGATGACGGAATTGGTGTCGATCGAAGCCTGAACGGAAACGGGGGAGATCGGGGCAGCTTCGGGCCCTGTGGCGAAGGCCTGCGTAGCAGGATCCTCAGGATCGGCACCAATGCTTTCTGCCACGGGGTTTGTCAGGTCGACGGATCCTGTGAGAGTATTGCGTACCAGCTCGGCAACGATGGTTGCTTCGCCGTACTGAAGCCTGAAGATCGACGTGCTGACCAATTCGGCCTGTGCAACGCGAGGTGCTGTGTCCATTGCCCGCGCCAGACTACGGATCTGAGAGATGTCGCGCGGGCTTCCACGGACCAGAAGTACGTTCGAGCTAGCATCAACGGAAAGACGCGCGCCTGTGCCCGCTGGCCCAAGAACCTCTGCAATGGCCGCGGCCACTGTTCCAGCTTCGGCAAAGGTGAAACGGATCACCTCTGCTTCCATTTCGGCTTCACCATCGAATGTAGTAGCAATCGTGACGATGCGATTCACATTGTCCAGCGTGTCGGTAATCACGATTGCATTAGGATCTTCAATCGCCTCGATATAGCCTGCTTCATCAATCAGGGGGCGCAGAACTCTCACCGCTTCGGCGGACGGAAGGCGGTTCAAACGCAGCATCCGCGTAACAACGTCCTGACTGCCAGGCTGCAAGATTTCTGCTGGGCTACCTTTCGTGCGGGCATCCGTTTCGGGCACGATCTGCCAAACAGAACCGGTCTCTACGGCAGCAAACCCTCTGACGCGCAAGATAGACTGGAAAAGCGCCCAAACGCCTTCGGCATCCAGCGCCTGTTGTGAAACGACCGTAACCTCACCGGTAAGGTTCGGGTCCAGCACCAGCGTCCGGTCTGTAATATCGGAAACCTGCTCGGCCAAAAGACTGATCTCTGCTCCTCGCAGATTGATGACGAATGTCTCCTGCGCTTGCACTGCGGCTGGACGGGCCACAAAAAGCGCCAGTACCAAAAGCGCACCGAGGCGAAGAAGGGAACGACCGATCATCTGAGTGGAAAGGACAGAACGAATGTTCGGTCCCCCCTGACGACCTCTAGCCGCGCTACACCGGAAGCAGCGACCTCGTCGAAGAATTTACGATCCTGTTCCACGTTGCCCACCGCTTGCCCATTCACTCTTGCTACCGTATCTCCCGCCTCCAGACCGGCGAGTTTGACGCCCGGATCGTGATTTTCATCCACTGTATAGCCATTTTCCGATGCAATGAGACCAATTTCACCCAATACCTGATTGGGATTTCGAATGATGCGCTCGCGCCACATGTTAATGTAGTCGTCCGTCGTGACCGGGGGCGGAGCGTCTTTGACCTCGATCGACCCTGATCCCACGCCAAGGGCGGCCC
Organism: Roseobacter sp.; assembly: GCA_024636425.1. GTDB lineage: Bacteria > Pseudomonadota > Alphaproteobacteria > Rhodobacterales > Rhodobacteraceae > Sulfitobacter. The sequence continues at coordinate 11,989 of JAGXHB010000236.1, read as the reverse complement.
GCAATCGGTCCAAATTGGATTGCTCTGGCGGAGCCTCTGCAATCTGCTCCGTTTCAAGCGGGGCAACCTCCGAATTGGGGAAGCCCAGGGTTTGCTGCGTGCCATCGACATCCAGCACTACGAATAGATCTTCAATCTCAACCAACACCGCTTTGTCAGCGATCGTTTCGCCGATGCCATATCGCAAGGTTTGCCCGCCTGAAGAGATCAGCGCCGAGGACAATTCAGGATTGGCCTGCACAAGGACGCCATGCAACCTGAGACCAAGCGTCGTGACCTCCGGCGTCATTTCATTTCGAGGTGCGGGGGTCGCGGTGCCGAAAGGTGAAAGGGTAGTTATGGACGTCGTGTCGCGAGAGATTGTCGTCGGTTCTGGCACCGACACCCGCGCCGACACTGCGCGTGCGGCCACCGATGTTTCTCCCGCGAGGTGCCAGACTGTCTGGCCGGCAGCCACCGCGAGGGAAGCCGTTACACCGACGGCCAGGGCCGCGACCAACCATGTCCCTGTGTTTCTCATCGTGATACACCTTGCGCGTCAGCCGAGAGATCCACAAATCCGGTCAACCGGTACAGGGCGCGGTCGTCTGCCACGAGGCCCACAGCGATATCGACCCTTTCAAGATCAGCGTCATCGGTCCCCGAACGCTCGACCGACACACCCCATCGCTGGCTCATTCGGTCCACGATATCGGGCTGTCCCACACCGATCCGCAGGGCGGCCAGCCGGTCATTGGCGACCCAGCGGGCCACTGTGCGGTTCTCGATCTCTGACACCCGCGCGACATAGGTTTGCGTTGCTGTCAGCAAAGATACCGCCCCCACGGACAGAACAGCCAACGCAACCAAGACTTCAAGAAGGCTGAAGCCGGCTTCACTATTCCGCATGTCATGAGTCATGGCTGGCCCCGATCTGTTCCAGAAACGGAATGAGCGGTGACGCCATCAAAGATCAGCTGACGCTCTGCGGTCGTCCCGGTGATGGCGATCCGCAAGGGAATAGGGCGAGAGGTATCGGGTTCCGTGGCCGATGGTATCATGTCTGCGCGCAGCAGGTACTGGCCCTGCAATTGCCCACCCACCGAAAGCTCCGCCCTATCGTCCAGCGCATGTGCCGTGCCAAGAAGCCCATCGGGGTGCGCGGACCACGCGCCGTTTCGGAATGCGACGAACGAGTAGCCTTGCTGATCCCAGACAAAGCCCGCAGGCGCGCCCGTGAGGACCGCCGTATCGGCAGCCCTTTCCAACCGGACAGCCAGCAGGTTTGCTTCGCGCTCAAGTGTATCGGCGTTGCGGGCACCCCCCGTCACACTCAACCCCAATACGGAGGCCATGACCCCGATGATCGCCAGCACGACCAAAATCTCGACCAAAGTCACACCAGCCTCCGGCGACCGCCGATTCAGGTCCGCTTCAGGTCGCGCCAAAACGATCATCCGTTCGTCTGGCCTGCAGCATGAGAGATATCCGCATCCGCTTCATCTCCCCCCACAGCGCCGTCTGCACCAAGCGAGATCAGATCGTATGGACCATTGTCACCAGGGGAGCGATAGACATACGCATTGCCCCAAGGGTCCGTCGGATCTTCCGCTAGGTAGCCACCCTGCACCCAGTTCACGGGTTCCGGTGGGGCCGTGGGCCGACGGACAAGAGCGCTCAGCCCCTGTGACGTGCTGGGGTAGGTACGGTTATCCAGCCGGTAGAGCTCAAGAGCGCTTGAGATCGCACGGATATCAGTCTTGGCAACGGCGACCCGTGCCTCATTCGGGCGACCCACTACATTGGGGACGATCATCGCGGCGACCAGCGCAATGATGACCAACACCACCATCATCTCGATCAATGTGACGCCCGCATCCGAGGCGCGCTTCTTTTCGATTCTCCAAAACTTTCTGGGCGTGGGCCCAAGATAAGATTTCATCTTTCTTTGCCCTTCTCTGAAACTCGTTCCAAACTTGCTCCGTAGATATTACACTGGGTCACAATGGGAAAATTCTATTGAACAACCGGCCCTCACACAATGGTGAAACCCTGCTTGGGGATCACATAAAAGAGCGTAAAAGCCCTGAAATCCTGCCCAATCGGGTGGGATCAGAAGTCATGAAAAAGGACTCAACGGATTTGTCAGAAACCGCTTCGGACTTCGCGATTTTCCTGGCCGATGCCGTTGCAAAGACCGGGCGTCCCGCGCCTGTGATTGTTCCTGGTGAACGGGTGAGTCTTCTGGCCGCGGCGCTTCCCATACGCGGGACGCGCGCGCGGCGCGCCGCATTACCCTTCGCCCTTGAAGACCGCATCAGCGCGCCGCTCGAAGAGATACATGTCGCCTTGTGTCGAACGCAAACGAACGACAACCAGGTCCTGGCCGCCGTTGTGGACCGTGCTTTGATGGTCTCCGCAAAAACAGAGAATGACCGCGCCATACTGCCGGAAACCTTCGCGCTCACGACCCCGGACAAGATTGAAGGCGCACTGGTCTGGGCCATATGGTCGCGTCAGGGCCGCGCGCTCGTGCGGTGCTCGGATGGAACGGGGTTCATCGTGCAGACAGCGATGCTGCCGGTGATCTGGATGCAGGCTTCAAGACCGGCTGTCATCAGCTATGGAGACCCGCTTGAAGGCGGGGTTCTGGCCGTCTCGCATGAAGCGACACCACCGCCCCCAGATGCGCGCGATCTGGATGTCGATCTGCGACAGGGCGATTTCAAACCTGCATCGACGGATTGGGTGCGCTATGTGCGGCGGGCCGTGGTAATTGTTGCCATCGGCCTGGTCGGCCATCTGAGCCTCAGCATCGCCGATACGGTGGCCTTGACCCGGATCGCGGAGCGGGAGCGCGCAACGGCACAAGCCGCACTCAACGCGGTGCTGCCGGGTGTGCAGGTCACGGGACAGGTAGAGCCAATTCTGAGCCGACTGGCACCCTCGGCCCCAGCACTGACAGGCAGCAGCTTTCTGCCTCTGCTCGATCAGGTGTCACTGGCTTTGCTGGAGGCGAGCAACCCATCCACCTTTAGCCGCCTGAGCTTTGCAGCCAACCCCGCAAGGCTCACCCTATTGCTCGAGGTGCCCACATTGGACGATCTTCAGGAAGCGGAGCGTCTGCTGCGCAGTGATGGGCTGCGTGTCGAAACGGGTGCCGCCACGGCTTCGACCGGGGTGGCCCAAGCGGAATTCGTCGTCTCGCTGGGGGATGTGCAATGAAGTTCATCAGTGCATTGTCATCCCGTGAAAAACTACTAATCCTATGCGTGCTGCCGGTAATAATACTTTTGGCAGCCTACCGTTTTGGCTGGATGCCTCTGTCCCAAGCACGCGCGGACGCGAAGGCAGAGATTGCGGGCTATCTTACTGTGATCGAAGCCGTCCAAAACCGAGGCGCACAGCCGCAGATGCCAGATGCAGCCCCGGCCGTTCTGGCACCCATGGCCACGCGTGTCACGCAGACGGCAGATGCCGCGGGTATTCTGGTGCGCAGACTTGAACCCGATGCGGATCTTGTGCGGGTCACGTTGGATGATGCCCAGTTCGACCGCGTCATCGCGTGGATCAGCAGGCTTGAGACCGAGGCCAGTCTGAAAGTGGTAGGCCTTGAAATTGATCGCCGGACGGCACCGGGAACGGTTGGTGCCCGGGTCACCTTGGAGAACATGCAATGACCCCCGAAGATATCACGCCCATCCCACGGCTGAGCTACAGCTTTGCAAAGTCCAACGGCGTCATATTGATGGCCGCTGAAGCCGGTGGCCCGGTCTTCTGCCATTTCCGCCCCGGAACGCCCGTTGATGTGCTGATGGAAGCGCAGCGCAAGGCTATGTGCCCAATCTCCTTTGCCCCCATCAGCGCCGAAGACTACGAGGCGGCCTTGGGACGCATCTACCGCGACAGCGCCTCCGAAGCGGCAGAAGCGGCAGCCGGTGACGATCTGAACTCATTGGCCGATACCGCCGCCGCCGTTGATGACTTGCTGGATCAGAATGATGATGCCCCCGTTGTGCGCCTGATTAATGCCCTCCTGCTCGAGGCCGTGAAAGAGGGTGCATCCGATGTCCATATTGAGACTGAGGAGCGTCGCCTGATTGTGCGGTTCCGGGTCGACGGCGTATTGCGCGAAGTGATCGAACCCAAGCGGGCGCTGGCCGGTCTTCTGGTGAGCCGGATCAAAGTGATGGGAAAGCTCGACATCGCTGAAAAACGGCAACCACAGGATGGTCGGGTCAGCCTCCGGATCGGCGGCTATGATCTGGACGTACGTGTCTCCACCATCCCGTCCCAGTTCGGTGAACGAGTCGTTCTGCGCCTGTTGGACCGCAGCCAGACGCAGCGCGGGATTGAGCATTTGGGCATGAACGACCGTGATCGCGAAACCTTTCAGCGGATCCTAGCACGTCCTGACGGGTTACTTCTTGTGACGGGCCCGACAGGGTCCGGCAAGACCACGTCGCTTTATGCGGCCCTCGGCCGCCTGAACGACAGATCACGCAATATCATGACAGTGGAAGACCCTATCGAATATTCAATGGACGGTGTCGGTCAGATGCAGGTGAATGCCAAGACCGACCTGACCTTTGCACGGGGACTGCGGGCCATTCTAAGACAAGACCCCGACGTGATCATGGTCGGCGAAATCCGCGACCGTGAAACCGCGCAGATCGCGGTCGAAAGCGCCATGACGGGCCACCTCGTCCTGTCCACACTTCATACCAATACCGCGATCGGGGCGGTGTCCCGCCTTGTCGAGATGGGGGTGGAGCGGTTTCTGCTGGCACCGATGCTGCGCGGGCTGATCGCGCAGCGATTGGTACGGCGCATTTGCCCTGATTGCGCAAAACCTCATGTGATCACACAAAGCGAAAGTGCGCTTTTGTCAGGGGCCATCGCAACGGGGGAAACGGTCCAGCGCGGCACAGGCTGTGACGCCTGTCAGGATCAGGGGTTTAAAGGGCGCTTGCCGATCTACGAGATCATCGAAGTGGACCGTGCACTCGAAAACCTCATCCACGAAGGCGCGTCCGAAGCCATGCTGCAGGACCGCGCCCGCAGTAAAGCACCGGGCATTCTGGCGGACGGCGTCGACAAGTTGCGTCAGGGTCTGACGACGGTAGAGGAAGTCGCCCGCGCCGTGCGTGACGACGAGATCCTGTCGGCCGGAACCTGATCCATGGCAGCATTCACCTACAAGGCGGTTGACAAGACGGGGGCCAGCACCAGCGGTCTGATCGAAGCCTCAAGCCCCACGGCCGCGCGTCAGGAATTGCGCGCCCGCGCTTTGCTGCCCCTGTCGGTAGAACCGACCCGGAAGGGCGGCCTCGGCGCGGTGTCGATTTTCAGAAAGACCCGCAGCAGGGGCATCGGTGGGCGGGCGCTGACCGTCGTCACCCGCCAGCTCGCCACGCTGATTGGTGCCGGCGTCCGGATTGAGGACGCGTTGAAAACCGTTGCGGATCAGGCAAGCAGCCCGCGGGTCGCCTCGTTGATGCTGACTTTGCGCGCTGATGTGCTGGATGGGCAAGGGCTGGCCCCGGCGCTTGATGCCCATCCACATGTCTTTGGCGCGTTTTACCGCGCGTCGGTCAAGGCGGGTGAGACGTCAGGGCGTTTGGGCGATGTGATGGATCATCTCGCCGACTTCGTCGAAACGCGCTCGAAGAACCAACAGACCGTGCAGCTGGCGCTGCTCTATCCCGCTATTCTGGCGCTGGTCTCGCTTGGCGTGATCGTCGCACTTTTGGTTTATGTTGTGCCCGATATCGTCAAGGTATTCACGTCCCGAGGGGCCGAACTGCCCTTGCTGACGCGCAGTCTGATTTCCATCAGCGACTTTGTGGCAAGCTATGGTTTGATCGTTCTGGCGATTGTGATCGGAATGATCACGTTGGCGGGCTGGCTGCTGCAACGTCCCGCGATGCGGCTTATGTTTGACCGATGGACAGCCCGAGCCTGGCCGATGCGCCATTTCGTACTGAAATCAAACGCGACCCAGTTCGCGGGAACCCTCGCCACGCTGACAGTCAGCCGCGTGCCTCTCTCCGAAGCTTTGGAGGCGTCGAGCGATACAATCGCCAACCGGTTTATCCGCGCCAAGGCGCAGGCCGTGGGCGCTCGTGTCCGCGAGGGGACAGCGTTATCCAAGGCAATGCATCAAGCGGCTGTATTCCCGCCACTGCTGGTCGCGATGGTTGCAAGCGGCGAAGCGGGCGGAACGCTTGGGGCAAGCTTGACGCGGGCAGCGGCAGATCAGGCCCGCGATCTTGATGCGTTGGTCGCCGCATTGGTCGCATTGGTGGAACCCGCCGTATTGCTGTTGATGGGCGGCGTCGTGATGTTGCTGGTGCTGTCGATTTTGCTGCCCATCGTCAATCTGAACAATCTGGTGATCTGATGGGCTTCCCCCCTTCAGTTCACCTGAAACTCCAGCTCGGTTGGCGCGCTTGTGGGCAAGCTAGGAACCAGCCGCACGGCAGTAGGCTCGATCCGGAGTTTCAGCCAGCCGTCGGGGGACAGGCGTGCAATTCCCATCAAGGTACGCGCCGCGTCAGAGGTGGTCAGGGTCGCCACGCCATCAGTGTCGTCATGAGTCAGCACAAGATCCAGCGGTGGAGTTGTGAAAGATCTTCCGCAGATACTTTCGCTGATCTGGATTCTGCCCTCGCTTTGAACGGCGCTTCGGGACCAGACGGCATGGTCGATGGCGACAACTGCCTGACCGTCGCACGCCACAGTCCCCGGCATGAGCGCCAAGAGATCACTGCCGCCGCGCCCGCTGATATCGCGCAATCCAGCACGCAAGGGACTGATATAACCGTATCCTTCAAGCAAGGTCTGCGCCCCTGTCAGACGAAAGTCCGCGCCAACGCGGCCCCGCAGCACGCTGCGCCAATCACCCTGCCAGGTCAGAACCAATCCCCCCTCCAGCAGTATACGTCCCGCCCAGACACTGCCGGAAACGCTGCGGACCTGTGGTGGCATGCCGATCATCTGTGCAACAGTCGCGGCAGGAGCCGTCACCAAAGCCGTCCACCCGAAACCGAGGAGAGCGATCAATGACAGACCACATATCCATAGAAAACGGCGGGCCCACCCAGACCGGATCTCGGCGTGATCGGCGTTTCTTTCTGACAGGTCTTGCCGCATCTGCGTCGCTTCTTTCTGCATGCTCTGGTTCGGGTCTCGGCAGTGTATTTGATCAGGGTCCCGCGAAAAGCGCTGGTCCTGCACGTGCGGCGCTGCTGGCACCTACAACGGGGCGTGCCCCACAGTTAGGCCAGATCATGCGAAACGCCGCAACCCTTGGCGGCAATACCCTGACCGATAGCGGCGAGATGGCGTTTTTCGACACAGGCGACAGCCCCGAAACTGCTGCGGCAGCCGCGCGGCTGGCGGTGGGGGGCGGCGCGCAGATGATCGTCGGGCCCTTGTTTGGCAGCCAAGTGCGAGCGGTGTCTGAGGCGGTAGGAACTTCCATACCAGTCTTGACCCTCTCCAATGACGTGACGGTAGCGGGAAACGGTGTTTTTGTGCTGGGCGTGACGCCAGAGCAATCCGCCCAAGCCGTCCTGACTTTTGCCGCCCGACGCGGGATGGACAGCGTCGGCGTCGTGGTCGCACCGGGCGAGTTTGGACAACGGTCCGCAGAGGCTGCCTTGCGCGTTGGCCTCGCCGGAGGGCAAACCGTCTTGCAGCCCATCACGGAAACGGATCCTGCGCGCATGTTGGCCGCACTGACTGCAGCGAACGGGGGCGCATTGCCAAAGGCCGTGTATCTGCCGGGTGCCGGCCCAGAACTTGAGGGGTTGGCGGCAGCGCTGCGCGGAAAGACACAGATTTTAGGGTCGTCGCAATGGTCCTCACGTGATCCGGCAACCCTGCCCGCGTTGCGGGGGGCCTGGTATGCAGCCCCTGATCCTGTGGCATTTGAGCCCTTTGCCGTCGCCTATCAAGACGCGCATGGCGAAAGCCCCGGCATCCTGGCGGGCGTCGCGTTTGATGGGGTTGAGACCGCGCGCCTTTTGGGCCGTATCCAGGAACAGACCCGCAGCGGACTGACCCGGGAAAGAGGGTTCTCGGGTGTGTTGGGGCCTTTCAAGTTCGACAGCTCTGGGATTTGCAGCCGTGGCCTTGCCGTGCTGAGCGTTGATGCAGGCGCGATCACGATGATCGGTGCCGCGTCGTCGTGACGGATCAGGCCGTTCGAGACGGGCAGGCAGGGCTGACGCTGGTCGAAGTTTTGGTCTCGCTTGCGCTGTTTTCGCTGATAGGCCTGTCTGGGTTTGCAATGCTGGACACCATTTTGCGGGTTCGTTCCGGAACCGAGGGGCGGCTGGAGCGGCAGGCCCAAATCGACCGTGCGTTGGTGCTGTTCACCAGGGATCTCCAGGAAGCTGAAACGGCGTCCATCCGTCAGGATAGTGGCAAGCTTACCATAGTGCGCAGCGGGACTGGGCCCATTTCCTACGAAAGCCAAACCGGTGCTCTGCTCCGGCTTTTGCCGCGCAGTGGTTTTGACCAGCAACTGATCGACAACGTATTGGCGATGCGACTGCGCAGTTTCGATTCCGCTGGTGTCTGGCATCAGGAGTGGCCTCAGGAACAGACACAGACCCTGGGATTTCCGCCTCGGCTCAAGGCGATCGAGCTGGAACTTGATCTGCCCGAAGGAAAGGTCAGCCGTCTTGTAGATCTGCCTGCGGGCCTTGAAGAATGAAGCGTGACGATGAGGCAGGCGTGGTTCTGATCAACGTTCTGGTGATCTTGTCCATCGCCTCGATCGTCGTGTTCCTGATGCTGTCGTCGCAAGAGGTTGCCTTGCAGCGAGCACAATCCATGTCGTCTGCGACTGCAGCGGATGCTTTAGCCCGCGCCGCCGAGACAAGTGCCATTACCGCATTGCGCCGTGATATGGAAAACAGCCCGGACACGGATAATTACACCGAAGCTTGGGCGCAAGTTGCCCAGCAACAAGCCGATCTTGCCACGGGCCGTTTTTCAGTCACGATCCGTGACGCACAGGCCAAATTGAACCTGACACGTCTTGCAGGCGGCGCACAGGCCGAGGTGCAGGCCTTGATCCGTCTGCTGGCGGCGCTAGAGATCGACCGTGCCGATGGCGCGCGCATGGCAGCCGAGATTGCTGGACGCCCCGGACTGAAGAACCTGTCCGATCTGCGAAGTGTATCTCCGCAAACCATCACCCGGCTTTCGCCTTTTGTGGACTTCCTGCCGGCCTTGGCGATGCTGAATCTGAACACGGCTGACCCGCTGCTCCTGACGGCGGTTCTAAACAATCGTTCGGCCGCGCTCCGGCTTGAGCGGCAACGCAGCACCGCAGGCTTGCTGACCCCTGATGATGTGACGCGGGTCGGTGCGGTGTTGCCGTCGTTTGCCGGTTTCACATCCCAGAATTTTGACGTTGAAAGCGTCGCAGAAGTGGGTGGGATTTCATTGCGCCTGACCAGCCGGATCTCGCGGCGGAAAACTTTTGCGGGTCGCAGCGTCGTGGTGTCGCGCAGGGCCTATGGTGTGCCGATGAACGCAGTTCCTCCGCTACCGCCAAGGTAGGTAAAGGGGCGCGCTCCTTGCGAAACGCGCCCCTTCATCATTCATCCTTGGATACTGTCCGCTCTAGATGTTGAACGGATCAATATTTGGGTTCACTACCAGACCGGCTTGTGCCGGATCCTGCAGCGCAACGCCGTTCGGATCCGTCTGGAAGGCCTTGACGAAAGCTGCCCCAAGGGAGTTGATCCCCGTAAGCGCACCGCCACCGCCGCAAGCAGCCGCAAACAAGAGCACGCTCATGCCTGCGATCAGCTTGCCTTTTGGCGTCATCGTCCGTTTCATTGTAAGTGTCATATGATCCTCCAATTAGTTGGGCGAACCGGCCAGCGGCGTGTTCAGGTAGGGGAACGATGCACGCAGTTCGGTCGGCAGGATTGGCGCGCCATCGGTGAAGGCGCCTGTTCCGACAGGGGCATCCTCTGGATCACACAAGCCCAGATTGACGTTGTCTTCCGCCGTTTCGTCTCCGCTCAGCTCTTGGCCCAGTGGGACGTCGTGGCACAGGCGACCCATCACGACACGCAGAGCGATATCGACGGTATCATCCGCAGGACGACGACCGTTGGGGAAGCCTGCCAGATCTTCAGCCACCAGACCGAACACATGCTGGTCAGCCAAAGGTGTCGGCGGCACTGCAGTATTCAGGCGCATCATTTCAGAGCCCGTGACAGTTGCTTGCTGATTGAAACCCTCGAAACCGGTCAGGAAAGCCGCAACCAGATCATTGCGTGGGAAGTTGTTCGGGGCCAACTCGGCAGGCAAACCTGCAACGCCACCAAACAGCAGCTCCACCAGCTCGGGCAGGGTCGGATTGGTGACATAAGCCGCCAGTGCCCCGTCTTGTGTGGGCTCGGCTGCATTGAAGAGATCCTTGTCCGGCAGACCGATGACGACTTCGTTTACCAGTGGGGCAGACAAGCGCGCGACTTGCACATAGGCACCGCCATTCTGATCCGTCCCCTCATATGTGGGGCTTGGATCCAGAAGACGCGCCTGCGGCAGGCTTGCCGTTGTCCAAGCGCCGATAACACCATTGCCTTCACCGGTCAGGCAGGAGATTGGCACTTCGATCGCAAGGGATGTGACGTTGAACTCACCGATCAAATCGTCATTCTCGCGGTCTTGCACAATTCCCGGTCCGAATGGATCGGCGGCGTTATACTGCGGGTAAGTCGCATTGTCAGCACCTTGGATCGGGACCAGGTTCACAAGATCGAAAACTTCACCTAGGTTGACCGCGAATGCTTCTTCACGCTGGCCTACGAACACACGGCCGGGTGCTTCACAGCCCGGGATGGTTGTTTCGCTGATAAAGCTGTCAGCATACGCATCGTAGTCTGCAATGGTCTTGTTGCCGATATTGTCGATGGGCTTGTTGAAAGTCGTACCACCCCCTGTTTTCGACAGCAGCGAGCTTGAGGCGAAACCAGAGCGACGGTCACCGTCGATCTTACGCACCGTGTAGCTTTCGAACTCGTTTTGTGCAGCAGTGTCACCCATGGCGATCATGCCAGCCTGACGCAGCGGGATCGCGACCATCTGATCGCCGACAGCCAAGGCGATACCCTTGCCTTCGTTTGCCAGGGTATTCTTGAACTGGAACTGGAACGTGATGTCTTCCATCGCGTCCCCGTCATTGTCGACGTGGATCTCATAGACTGCGTCACTGTCCATCGTAAAATAGTTCGGACCACCATAAGGCGCTTGCAGCGGTTGGTAGTTCGCGATGAAGGTAACGGTATCTTCTTTGCCGGTTTCATAGCTGCGGAACATGTAGAAATCTGTTGCATCTACCTTGGGCATTGCCGTAATGCCGGGTGCTTCGCGATGCGAAGAAGACCATGCCGTCGTCGCACAGACCGCTGCGATCACGGCACCGGCACTGGCCAGCTTTGTTTTCTTATTCATGAACATTAAATTTCCTCCGTTGGGACTCTCGTTTTACGCGAAAAGTACTTTTTGATATTCAAGCGTAGTGGTGGCCGGAAAACCTTTCACGCAATGTTCTCTACACGGAGCAGGTATCGAACAAGTTTCAGAGAACTGAAGAAAAATTATTTAAACTTTCAAAAAGAGCTCAATCAGGGATAGTTATGCCAAGACACTGTTTGTATATGTTACTGTAAGCTATGCAGTTTCTTTCAAGCCACTTGATTTTTGTCTTCCCCGATGCGCGCGCGAGTCCGCTCGATTTGATCGTGACGCCGGTCATATGCGCAATTCTGATCTGGCTCAGCGTGACGGATTGGAAAACCTTCCGATTGCCTGACGCCGGCACATTACCTTTGATCGGGTTTGGCTTGGCGCTGACAGGATGGCGGATTGGCGGTTTTCCCCTCGACGCAGCCTTGGGCGCAGGGATCGGTTTTGCGCTGTTTGCAGCGATTGGCAGTATCTACTTTAGATCGCGCGGTATCGATGCTCTTGGGTT
>JAGXHB010000235.1 GCA_024636425.1 Roseobacter sp. | reverse complement strand
CCGCAAGCATGATCATCACGGTGAAGCACATGAAAATCGTGCGGTGTTTCTCAAGCTGGCCAAAGCCGACAAGGGCGGGCGCCAGAAGGATGGGCAAGGCGAACCCCACGGGCAGGTAGATCGCCGCCAGCGTCGCGATCCCCACCAACAGGCCCATCTGCCAGCGCAAAGGACGGTTCGCCGGGTTCAGCATGCCCACCAGTTCCCACGCCATCACACCGCAAATCAGGGCGACCATGACATGAAAGACAGGGCCGCCGATGAAAATACCCCCCAGACCGATCACGACCATCGCCGCACCCGACCCCATCCGCGCGGCCAGATCCGACCAGCGTTCCGAAGTTGTCTTCATTTTGCCCCTCCCGGTATGATGATCATCTGGAGACCGCGCCAAAGCGCCGGTCACGTACGCCAAAGGACGCACAGAGCCTGCCGAATTCCTGCTTTGAGAAATCAGGCCAAAGCGTATCGATGAATTCGTATTCGGCATAGGCGGATTGCCACAGCAGAAAGTTGGAAATCCGCGCCTCTCCACTGGTGCGGATGACCAGATCGGGGTCGGGCAACACGCATGTATCAAGATACCGCGGCAGCGTTTCTTCGTCCACATCGGCGGGCTCCAGTTTGCCCGCAGCAACGTCTTGCGCCAAGCGCCGCGTCGCGCGCGCCACCTCGTCGCGGCCGCCGTAATTGAGCGCGATCGTCAGATGCACGCGGGTGTTGATCTCGGTTTCCTGCTCAAGATCGTTCATCAGCCGGATCAGCTTGTCATCCAGCCGCACCCGATCACCGATGAAACGGACGCGCACGCCTTCCGCCTTGAGCGCCTTCATCTCTTTGGTGATATAGCGCCGGAACAGGCTCATGAGGCCCGCAACTTCAACCTGCGTGCGTTTCCAGTTCTCGGTCGAAAAGGCGAAGATCGTCAGATACTCCACGCCGAAGCCGGGACAAGCTTCGACAATCTCGCGGACGCGCTTGGCGCCGGCGTGATGCCCGAAAAGACGTGGCCGACCCCGCTGGGTGGCCCAGCGTCCGTTGCCATCCATGATGATCGCCACATGGCGGGGCGCACCGGGCACAAGCTCAGACGTGGGATGAGGGGTGGAGGGCATTTGATTTCCTTACAAGGAGAACTCGAACCGGAACCGACCCTAGACTTGCATGATCTCTGCTTGCTTGGTCTCAAGCTGCTGGTCGATCATGGTGATATACTTGTTCGTCATGTCCTGAACCTCGCCTTCCCAGACTTTCTGGTCGTCCTCGGACATGCCGTCGCCCTTGGCCTTTTTGATCTGGTCCATACCGTCGCGGCGGATATTGCGGATCGAAACGCGCGCGCTTTCTGCGTACTGGCCTGCAACCTTGGTCAGCTGGGTGCGGCGTTCTTCGTTCAATTCGGGGATCGGCAGCATGATGATCGTCCCGTTCAGCTGCGGATTGATCCCCAGACCGCTTTCGCGGATCGCTTTTTCCACCTTGCCGACAAGACCCTTGTCCCAGACGTTGATCGTGACCATGCGCGGCTCGGGCACGTTCACGGTGCCGACCTGATTGATCGGCGTCTTGGTGCCATAAGCGTCGACCATCACCGGCTCGAGCATGGACGCAGACGCGCGCCCCGTTCTGAGAGAGGCAAATTCCGTGCGCAGCGATGCGATTGCACCATCCATGCGCCGTTCAAGATCGTCGGTATCCAGAATAAAATCGTCTGACATAATGTCCCCGGTCGTTTGGTCTGTGTTCAAATTTCGGTCGATATAGCGCCATCACGCCCCGCTTGTATAGGGAAACGCGAAAGTTGTTGCAGGGTTTGGCTAGCCCTGAACACGGGTGTAGGTGCCCTGCCCGGCCAGAATGCCGCGAAATCCGCCCGGCTCGTCCAGTGAAAACACAATGATGGGCAGGTTGTTGTCGCGGGCCAGTGCAATCGCGGAGGCGTCCATCACACCAAGGCGCTTTTGCAACACATCGTCATAGCTGACCGTATCGTAGCGCTTGGCATCGTCGTGTTTTGCGGGGTCTTTGTCATAGACGCCGTCCACCTTGGTACCTTTGAAAATCGCCTCACAGGCCATTTCGTTGGCGCGCAGGGTCGCTGCCGTGTCGGTCGTGAAATAGGGGTTGCCCGTGCCTGCGGCGAAAATGCAGACGCGCTTTTTCTCCAGATGGCGCACGGCGCGGCGACGGATGTAGGGCTCTGCCACCTCGTTCATCGTGATGGCCGAAATGACGCGTGTGTGGATGTCCAGCTCCTCGAGCGCGGACTGCATGGCAAGCGCGTTCATCACCGTGGCCAGCATTCCCATATAGTCGGCGGTCGTCCGCTCCATCCCTTGGGCCGACCCTTGCAGCCCGCGAAAAATGTTGCCGCCGCCGATGACCATACAGATCTCGACACCCAGTTCATGCACCGACTGCACCTCGCGGGCGATGCGCTGAACGGTTGGCGGGTGCAGCCCGAACCCCTGATCGCCCATCAACGCTTCGCCTGAAATCTTGAGCATGACCCGTTTAAAAGTGACTTTCGGGGCGGTATCGGTCATGGCAGGCACCTTTCAGGGGTATGGGAGGGGGTTTCTTCGTGGCGCAAAATGTCGCAAATGGCGGGAAGGTTCAATGCTCCGTCAAAGGTCACCCAAAAGAAATGCCACTTCCAGCGATCAACTCAGTCGAAGCCGTGCTGGCGCAGACGGCACCGGACCGCCCCGTTCTGATCGCAGGACCGACGGCATCGGGGAAATCCGCGCTGGCGCTGGCGATTGCCAAGGATCAGGGCGGTGTGATCGTGAATGCGGATGCGAGTCAGGTGTACGACTGCTGGCGCGTGATCTCTGCGCGCCCCTCAGCCGCCGAGGAAGCCGCGGCACCGCATCTGCTGTACGGGCATGTCAGCGCGCATGATCCCTACTCCGTCGGTCACTGGTTGCGCGAGGTGCAAGGGATCGTTGCGCGCGGAGTGCGTCCGATTATCGTCGGAGGTACGGGCCTGTATTTTGCGGCGCTGACAAAGGGGTTGGCCGACATCCCCCCGATCCCCGCCGGGATCCGCGCGGCGCGCAGCGACATGACCCTGGCCCAGATGACCGCCGCACTGGATGCGGAAACCGCAGCGCGGATTGATCTGCAAAACCCGATGCGTGTCGCGCGGGCCTGGGATGTGCTGACGGCGACCGGGCGCGGGCTGGCCCATTGGCAGGACGCCACGCCGCCACCGGTCCTGCCGCTTGATCGCTGTACCGCGATTGCAATCGACGCCGACAAGGACTGGCTGAACCGCCGCATCGAACGCCGCTTTGACCTGATGCTGGAACAGGGCGCGCTCGAGGAAGTGCGGGCCGTGCGTTCCGACTATGACCCCACCCTGCCCGCGCATCGCGCCATCGGCGTTCCCGAGCTCATGCGCTACCTCAACGGCCATGCCCCCCTTGACCTCGCGCGTGAAGATGCGATCGTATCCACACGGCAATATGCCAAACGGCAACGCACATGGCTGCGCCGCAATACCGCTGAATGGCTACGCTACATTTCAGGCTGATCTCCGCCATATGTCATAAATGTGATTTCTTTTCACTAAAAATGTGGATAATAACCATCTAAACTTATAGATTCGTGATGATTGGCCCTACATGCGAGATGAAGCAGTCGAAATTCTTACCCTCGCCCAGCTTTCTCAAGGCCAGGACTGGCGGTTGTCGCTGTGCCATGACAGTCCGGCCCATCTGCTGATCTGGATCACCCGTGGCCAGGGACTGCTGCAGCTTGACGGACAGCGCAGGGGTCTTGGCACGCACAACGCCGTTTTCATACCTGCAGGATCACTGTTCGCGCTGGAACTGGGGCGTCAGGGGTTCGGGCAGGTCGTCAAAATTCCGGACGCGACGCCGCTGCGTTTGCCGCAAACGCCCCGTCACCTTCGCATACGCGACGTGCAAGCGCAGACCGAACTTACCGGTCTGATCGAGGTGGCGCAGCGCGAACAGCAATCGCGCAGACCCTTGTTCAATGACGCTCTGGAAGCCCATGCCGCGCTGATGTCGGTCTGGTTGCGGCGTCAGATCATGCAGGACGAACACATTCAGGACAAACGCAGTGCCGGCGAACGGCTAAGCGCGCGCTTTTGCCAGATGGTTGCCGAACGCTATGCCACCGGCGCGCCGATGGCGACCTACGCCGAAACGCTTGGCGTGACCCCGACCCACCTGTCGCGCGCGGTCAAGGCGGCAACCGGCAAGACAGCGGCGGATATTCTGACGGAGCGTGTGGTTTACGCCGCCCGCGACCTGTTGATGACAACACAACATTCGGCGCAGGCCATCGCCCGACATCTGGGTTTCGGCTCTGCTGCATATTTCACGCGCTACATCCAGCAGCACACCGGCAAGCCGCCCAGCAAACTGCGTCCTGTGCAGGCCTAGCCCGGAATAGTGTCGTAAATAGACCGTGATTCTGTCGTAAAAGACCTCCAAAAGATCAAACGCCCCCGTTGACCTTGGCAGGCAAGTCGTGCCTGATGTGAGCTATAAGCAAGAAAACTCCGATCCGATGGCGCATCATCGGCCCGGTGAAAAACGGGAGACATACAGGCCAAA
The DNA here is from genome assembly GCA_024636425.1 of Roseobacter sp. Lineage (GTDB taxonomy): Bacteria > Pseudomonadota > Alphaproteobacteria > Rhodobacterales > Rhodobacteraceae > Sulfitobacter. Next base: position 9,005 of record JAGXHB010000235.1, on the reverse strand, counting down.
AAAGACGGGCAAAGCCCGCGACGGTCTGCACCGGCATTCAACGGATGGGTCACAAGGCCCGCCATGACCGACGGCTATGCCGTCGGCAAGGACAGGGACGTACGATGGGACTATTCATCCTTCGCCGCTTGGGTGTGATGCTTTTGACGGCGCTTTGCCTGACGTTCATCGTTTTCTGGCTGACAAATCTGTACCCAAACCTTGAAAAACTGGCCAAGACCCAAGGCAACTTCCGCATGTCGGACGAAGCCGTCACCAGCTATCTGGAGAACCGCGGTTATCTGCAGCCCATGCCGGTCAAGTTTGGCCAGTGGCTTGGCGTCGTGCCCGGTTGGGTGACCGAAACGGCAGATGGCAAGGTCTTCGGGCGCTGCTTTATCGACGGGACACCTGAAGCGGACAGGGATCAGTTCTGCGGTGTCTTGCAAGGTGACTGGGGTTTTTCGACAGTTTTCAAGGAAGACGTGGGCCCCACGGTGCTGACCCGGCTGGCGCTGACCGGCAAACTGATGCTTTGCGTCTTGTTGCTGATGGTGCCGTCCGCGCTGATCGTCGGGGTGTTGGCGGGCATGCGCGAAGGGTCGCGGATGGACAGGTCGCTTTCCACATTCTCGATCGCGACAACAGCGACGCCGGAATATGTCTCGGGCGTCATCTTTATCGCGGTGCTTGCCTCCTCCCGGTTCGGGCTGTCGCCCCTGCTGGCGGAATGGGGCTGGATCGACGGCAGAACGCTCTTTCTAGGCTCCGCCACCAGCGCGATGGAGGACGCGACATTCTGGAACTTCTTCCTGCCGGTGCTGACCATCTCGCTGTACGGGATGGGATATATCGCCCGCATGACCCGCGCCTCCATGACCGAGGTGATGACGGCGCAATATATCCGCACCGCCCGCCTGAAAGGGGTCAAATTCAGCAACATCGTTCTGAAACACGCATTGCGTAACGCGCTGATTGCACCGTTCACGGTCATCATGCTGCAAATCCCGTGGCTGCTGAACGGGGTGGTGATCGTCGAGACGCTGTTCAACTACAAAGGCTTTGGCTGGCTGCTGGTCCAGGCGGCGGCCAATAACGACATCGAGCTTTTGCTGGCCGTGTCGGTCGTGTCGGTGATCGTCGTGCTGTTTACACAACTTGTCTCCGACATCGGCTATGTCATTCTCAACCCTCGCATCCGGATCACGTAAAGGAACCTCTATGGAACAGTTGACGTGGACTGGTGGAATGGGGTGGCTGAACCCTGGCCTGGGCCTTGCCGTGGCAGTGATGATCCTGGCCTATCTCGGGCAGATGGTGGTCTCCCTGGTGCCCGCCACAGGCGCGCGCACCATCGGAAGCGGCGCTGTGGCGACCGCGGATCAAGGTATTTCCGGGCTGTTCGGACGGGTCGGAAGTTGGGCCTTCCGCGCGGTTCTGGTCATGATCCTGATCTATCTGGTTGCGGGGATTGTGCTGGGGCCGGCGGCCGGCATCTTTGGCGGCATGGCGCGCCAGCTGTTGCCGGTTTGGATCGCGCTGATCGTGACCTTTGCGCTGTCGATCACCTACAAGCGGCGGTTGGGGCTTTATGGCAAGCTTTTTGACAGCACCGTGGGGATGATCGGCTTCGCGCTGGTGATGTTCTGGGTCTATACGGGTGTTTTCGGCGGCGTGTTCGATCTGCTGGTCACCCACGACAGCCTGAGCCAGGTGTCCGGCATGAAGAACAAGCTGCCCGGCACACCGCTTGCCCGCGCAGAAGACGGTGAATACCCGTGGTTTTTGCTGGGCGGTGACAATCTGGCGCGTGATGTTTTCACCCGCCTGATCAAGGGCGCATGGGTAGTGGTGCAAATCGCCCCGATGGCCACGCTTTTCGCGTTCATGGTCGGGATAACACTGGGGCTGCCGGCCGGATATTACGGCGGCAAGCTTGATGTTTTCCTGAGCTTTCTGGCGAACCTGATCCTCGCCTTTCCGGTGATCTTGCTGTTCTATCTGCTGGTCACACCAGAGATCGTGTTGACGGGCATCCCGAATTACATGGCGATTTTCCTGTTCATCTTTCCGCTGATTTTTCTCGGCGTTCTGCTGAATTCCCGGTTCTACACGCAGCCGTCCTTGCGCACCCCCTTGCTGATCGGCGTGCTTGGAATCGCGGGCTGGCTTTATCTGTCGCTGGTGTCGACCAACGGCGCGCTTGTGGATGCGCCGACCTACCGGCTGCCCGGCCTTCCCGCTGCCGTTGATCTTTTCGACATTGATCCCGGCGTGCTGGTGGTGTTCGTTTCGGTCGTTTTCGTGAACGCGCCGACTGTGTTCCGGATCGTGCGGGGGCTCACCCTTGATATCAAGACGCGAGACTATGTTGCTGCGGCGCAGACCCGGGGCGAAGGCCCGTGGTACATCATGCTGTGGGAAATCCTGCCTAATGCGCGCGGTCCCCTGATCGTCGATTTCTGCCTGCGCATCGGCTATACCACGATCCTGCTTGGCACGCTGGGGTTCTTCGGGTTGGGCCTTGCCTCCGAAAGCCCTGACTGGGGGACGACGATCAACGCCGGACGGCGGTTGCTGTCGCTTTATCCGCATGCGGCGATCGCGCCCGCACTGGCCCTGCTGAGTTTGGTGCTGGGACTGAATTTGCTGGCGGATGGTCTGCGCGAGGAGAGTTTGCGCGATTGACGCGAGGACGGGACCGGGGGCCAGCCCCCGGACCCCCGGAGTTTATCTGGCAAAATGAAGGATAAAGACGTCCGGGCTTTTGCGATGAGGGAGATACGGGAAATGGCAGAGACGACCTATGACGGTCCCATCCTCGAGATTGACAGGCTGTCGATCTCGTTTTTCACGCGGCTGCGCGAGATCCCTGCGGTCATGGATTTTTCCGTTTCGGTCAAACCGGGTGAAGCCGTGGGTCTGGTGGGTGAATCAGGCTGTGGCAAATCCACCGTGGCCTTGGGGGTGATGCAGGATCTGGGCGTCAATGGCCGCGTCGTGGGCGGGTCAATCAGGTTCAAGGGCCGCGATCTGGCCGAGATGAGCGACACGGAGTTGCGCGGGATCCGGGGCAGCCAGATCGCCATGATCTATCAGGAACCGATGGCGTCGCTGAACCCCGCGATGCGCGTGGGCCGCCAGTTGATGGAAGTGCCGATGATCCATTCCGGGCTTTCGGAGAAAGAAGCCTATGCCCGCGCGCTGCAACTTGTCACGGATGTAAAACTCCCCGACCCCGAGCGGATTCTCAAGGCCTATCCGCATCAGCTTTCGGGCGGGCAGCAACAGCGGATTGTCATTGCCATGGCGCTGATGTCAGAGCCGTCGCTTCTGATCCTGGATGAACCGACCACCGCGCTGGATGTGACCGTCGAGGCATCGATCGTCGCACTGGTCAAGGATTTGGGGCGCAAATACGGCACGTCGATGCTGTTTATCAGCCACAATCTGGGATTGGTGCTTGAGACCTGCGACCGCATTTGCGTCATGTATTCGGGCGAAGCGGTGGAGCGCGGGTCGATCGAGGATGTTTTCGACGAAATGCAGCATCCTTATACGCAGGCGCTGTTCCGGTCGATCCCCCTGCCCGGTGCCGACAAGAATACGCGCCCTCTTGTGGCGATCCCTGGCAATTTCCCCTTACCCCACGAACGCCCCAAGGGGTGCAACTTTGGCCCGCGCTGCGACTATTTTCAGGCCGGGCGGTGTGATCAGGGGCCAATCGTGATGGAGGATGTGCCCGGTAACGAACGCCATGCAACCCGCTGTCTGCGCTTTCGGGAGATTGACTGGCAGGCACCGCTGCAGCTGGCCGATACCAAGCAAAAGGGCGACATCGGAGAGGTTGTTCTGAAGATGGACAAGCTCAAGAAATATTACGAGGTCGCGGCAAATTCGATGTTCGGCGGCACCGCGACCAAGGTGGTCAAGGCCAACGAAGAGCTGAGTTTCGAGGCGCGCGAATCCGAGACATTGGCGATTGTGGGCGAATCCGGCTGCGGTAAATCCACCTTTGCCAAGGTGCTGATGGGACTTGAGACGGCAACATCCGGTCAAGTGTTGCTGGACGGCAAGGATATTGGGAACGTGGCCATTGAAAATCGCACGACGCAGAATGTTGCGGATATCCAGATGGTATTCCAGAACCCGTTCGACACGCTTAACCCGTCCATGTCCGTGGGCCGCCAGATTATCCGTGCGCTCGAGATTTTCAGGATCGGCAAAAACGAGAAGGACCGGCGCACGCGGATGCTTGAACTGCTGGATCTGGTGAAGCTGCCTCGCGAATTTGCAGGCCGTATGCCGCGGCAACTGTCGGGCGGGCAAAAACAGCGGGTTGGCATTGCCCGCGCGTTTGCAGGCGACGCCCGGATCGTGGTGGCGGATGAACCTGTCTCCGCACTTGATGTATCGGTGCAGGCGGCGGTGACAGACCTGCTGATGGAGATCCAGCGGGAGCAAAAGACGACGCTTTTGTTCATCAGCCACGATCTGAGTATTGTGCGCTATCTGAGCGACCGGGTGATGGTGATGTATCTCGGCCATGTGGTTGAACTTGGGACCACGGATCAGGTGTTCTCTCCGCCCTATCACCCCTATACCGAAGCGCTGTTGTCTGCGGTGCCCATCGCTGACACGAGGGTCCGGAAAAAGCATATCGTGCTGGAAGGCGATGTGCCATCTGCGATGAACCCCCCGCCGGGCTGCCCGTTTCAGACGCGGTGCCGCTGGAAATCGCAGGTCATCGGGGATGCCTGTGAAACCGTTGTGCCGCCCCTGCGCGATGTTGCAGAGGGTCATCAGATCAAATGTCACCTTACAGATGCGCAACTGGCCGGTATGGAGCCTGTGATCGAGCTGAACATAGCTGCGGATTGAAATGCAAAACGGGGCCGGAGCATGTTTTGCTCCGCCCCCGTTTAAAGAGATTTAAGCCGTGGTTACTTCGAGACGCCCGAACCGGCGGTGTTCAGTGTCAAAACTTGTTCCGCAATCAGGCCGGCAAACCCGTCGATCATCGCGGCATAGAAATCCCCTTCAGAGGGTGCAATCGCGATATACCCTTCAGGGACCGTCTGATCCGGGGCCGATGCGGAGACATTGACCTCGAAGCTTTGTGCCCCGATTTCATTGTTATCCCCGGCGATGGAGACGACGCCTTCCATCTGGTTGAACTGGTTGTCACCCGTCAGCATCGGATCACCGTTCAATGCGATTTTGCGCACATCGACCCTGATGGTGGGATCCGAACCATCATCGCTTGTCTCGACCCGCGACGCGATTGCGGTCTGAAGGTCCGTTACGATGTCAGGGAAAACGTCCATAGCGTTGCTGTTTTCAGCGGCGGACATGGATGCTTCAACGTTGATGACCGAGAATGCGACGGGCTCGTCTGCGTGAGCGGCAGTTGTCAAGGCGGCGAGGCTTACGGTCGTGGCAAGGGCTATACTTTTAACAGAGTTGAACATTTAAATGCTCCTTCATCTTCACGTTACGCTCCCTCGCATAAGTGCGGTGGCTGCGTTGTGAAGAGAGAACACCAGCCTGCCAGATTCGGTTCCCCGCCTGCCGTTTACCCTCAGGCGGATTCCGGCTCAACCCGACATAAACTTTTTTATTTCAGTGACTTAAAGGCCCGCGATCACTTTGACGTAGTTCTTGGTCTCGGTGAAGGGCGGAATGCCGCCGTATTTCTTCACAGCGCCCGGACCCGCATTATAGGCGGCCAGTGCCAGATGCCACGTTCCAAATGCGCGATATTGGCTCATCAGGTAGCGTGCGCCGCCATCAAGGTTCTGGTAAGGATCGGCAGGGTCGACACGCAATATGCGCGCAGTGTCGGGCATGAGCTGGGCCAGTCCAAACGCCCCCTTGTGCGATTTGGCGGAAGGGTTCCAACCGCTTTCCTGCTGAACCAGCCGCAAAAACAGGTCTTCGGGTATGCCATGGCGGCGCGCGGCCTCGCGCGCCATGCTGTGATACTCGCCCCGGTATTTGCCGGTATAGGTCGGGGTATCCCATTTGGTCGGGGTGACGACGCGCTGCGGTTGCAGTTTGACGGATGCGGCGTATTGCTTGGATGCTCGGGTATCGAGAAGCTTTTTCTGCGAGGCAAAAATCTTGGAGCGGCTTTTGCTTGAGAACACATCCGCTGCGGCTGGAACCGTCGCGACAAATGACAAGCACAGCGTTGTAATCAGCAGTCTTCGCATCCAGCCCCCGGTCGCGTTGTTGATTTGGCGAAAACATAGCAAAACCGGCCCTCAATGACACCCCCTTATTGCCCGAATTAGAATGGTCATCCGGGAATAAAGGATCGGTTAAGCCTGTTTCTTGCAGACTGCTCTCGGTATAACAGCGTCCAAGCAGGGCAGACGCGGGATTCGCGTTTGCCCGAGATACATAGACTCATTAACCAGACAGGGGGCATCATGGCCGGCTCAGTGAACAAAGTGATCCTAATCGGCAATCTGGGACGCGATCCCGAGGTCCGTTCATTCCAGAATGGCGGCAAAGTTTGCAACCTGCGGATCGCCACATCCGAGACATGGAAAGACCGCAACACAGGCGAACGCCGCGAGAAAACCGAATGGCACACCGTCGCGATCTTTCAGGAAGGACTGGTGCGCATCGCGGAGCAGTACCTGAAGAAAGGATCCAAGGTTTATATCGAAGGCCAGTTGCAGACGCGCAAATGGCAGGATCAGTCCGGTGCCGACCGCTACAGCACCGAAGTCGTGTTGCAGGGCTTTGGCGGCACGCTGACGATGCTGGACGGGCGCGATGGCGGCTCGGGCGGCGGCGGTGGCTATGACAGCGGCCCATCCGATCCCGGCGGTTACGGTGGCGGATACGAGTCCGGCCCCTCGGGCGGCGGTGGTTCAGGCGGTGGCAGCGGTTCAGGCGGCGGCGGTGGGTCGTCGCGCGATCTGGATGACGAAATCCCGTTCTGAATTCGCATCTGCGTTAAGATCACATTACAAACCACTGAAAAGGATGAGTACTCCTCACCCTTTTCTTTTTTCATCAGACATGTTCAGCGGTCTGATAAAGCGTCTTCCAGCAGCTTGCGAACCTCATGACGCGGCACATCGCCCGTCACGAAAGCATCACCGATGCCGCGCGCCAGAATGAATCGCAGCTCGCCATCAACGACCTTTTTATCCTGCGCCATCAGGTCCAGCAGCGCATCTGCGCCCGGCAGGTCACCGTCAATGTCGCTGAGATCCGTCTTCATCCCCATCTGCTTGAGATGCGCACGCACGCGGCTGGGATCCTCCTGCGCGCAAAGCCCCAGTCGGGCAGAAAGTTCGAAAGCCAGCGCGCAGCCGATCGCAACACCTTCGCCATGCAACAGCCGGTCGCCGTAGCCGGTCGCAGATTCCAACGCGTGACAGAATGTATGGCCGAGGTTCAAAAGCGCGCGTTCGCCCTGCTCTGTCTCGTCGCGCATGACAATGTCGGCTTTCATCTGCACCGACCGACGCACGGCTTCGACACGGGCCCCCATGTCGCCGGCAGCAAGGGCCGGGCCCTGCTCTTCCAGCCAGTCAAAGAAGGCGGCGTCCCCCAGCAGGCCGTATTTCACAACTTCGCCGTAGCCCGCAAGAAAGTCACGCGTCTGGAGCGTGCCCAGAACTGCGGTATCTGCCAGAACCAGCGCAGGTTGATGAAATGCCCCGATCAGATTTTTGCCCTGCGCCACGTTGATCCCGGTCTTGCCGCCGACCGAACTGTCGACTTGCGCCAAAAGCGACGTCGGGATCTGCACAAAGCGCACGCCGCGCCGCAAGATTGCGGCGGCAAATCCCACCAGATCACCGATGACACCGCCGCCCAATGCGACGACGACGTCGTTGCGTTCAACCTTCCGGTCCAGCAGCCAATCCACAGATCTTGTCAGTTCCGCCCAGCATTTCGTGCCCTCGCCCGGCGGCAATGCAAGCGCCTCCATCGATATGCCGTTGGCCGCCAATCCGTCGCGCAGCGCGTCCAGATGCAGGCCCGCAACCGTTTCATCGCTGATCACGACGACCCGCTTGCGGCGCAATAAAGGCGCGATGTGCCGCCCCGCTTCGGCCAGCAGACCGGGACCAATCATGATGTCATAGGCGCGGCCCGGCAGGGCCACGTGGACTGTTTCACGCATCCGTTCTCTCCAGCACGTCGGGGCGGGTCAGCAGCGTTTCGATCACCCGGTTGGTCATCGCGTCAATCGACAGATGCGGCGCGCACATCACCTGCAAATCGGCAAGTTGATAGATCGGCACCCTCTGGCGGTAAAGCTCGGCCAGGGTTGCCTGTGGGTGGGCGGTCCGCAACAGCGGCCGCGTTGTTTTGTGTCTGACCCGGTTCCAGAGCAGATCAAGGTCCGCATTCAGGCAGACAGACACACCTTTTTTGCTGATATTCTCGCGGTTTATCTCGGCAAGGAAGGCACCGCCGCCCGTTGACAGGATACCGGGGGCTTCCTCGAGCAGCCGTGCGATCACTTCGCTTTCGCGCTTGCGAAAAAAGGTCTCTCCGTCGCGCTCAAAGATTTCGGGCACCGTGAGGTTGGCAGCCGCTTCGATTTCATGATCGCTGTCCAGAAACGGCCTGCCAAGCTTGGCGGCCAGCGCGCGCCCGACTGCTGTCTTGCCCGCGCCCATCATCCCCACCAGAACCACCGTCTTTTTCAGGTGATACTGGTGTGGCACCGGGGCCATTTCGGCTGGGGTTTGCTCAAATCCGCTCATTTTTATCTGAATGACGTGATCTTGTGGAAAAGGCCATATATAGAAGATCAAAATATGCTGAAAACAGACAGGCAGAATATATGGGCAAACTGATCAAGTTTTTGATTTACCTCTTGATACTTGGGTTTATCGGGCTTGCGATCTATGCCTACGTTGGTCCGTTCTTCGGCGCGGAATTCGCACCCCCACAGCAGGAAATACGGGAACCCGTGACTTTGGACGCCGAATGAAACAGTTCTTCCAGCGGTTGAGCCTTTCCTGCCTGATCGCCCTGCCTGTGCCGGT
>JAGXHB010000234.1 GCA_024636425.1 Roseobacter sp. | reverse complement strand
GTCGAACTTGACGGGCGCACCATCAAGACACCCGCGAAACGCCCGCTGATTGTGCCGACCGCGCAGATGGCAGAAGCGATCGCCGCTGAGTGGCAGGCGCAGGAAGGCGTGATTGATCCGCGCACAATGCCGTGTACGAAAACGGCGAACGCGGCGATCGACAAGGTGGCAATCCAGCATGCCGAGGTGGCCGATTTGCTGGCTGCTTACGGCGATTGTGACCTGCTGTGCTACCGCGCCGACAGCCCCGAAGAACTGGTCGAAAGACAGGCCGCCGATTGGGATCCGATGCTCGACTGGGCGCATGACGCGCTTGGTGTGCGGTTGCATCCGCGTGTTGGCATCATGCATGTGCCGCAAGATCACGACGCGGTGGCGAGCCTTACGGCACGTGTTCACGCACTGGACAAGTTCCAGTTGGCTGCCTTTCATGACCTTGTCAGCCTGTCGGGCTCGCTGATCCTGGGATTCGCTGCGGCGCAGGATGCCCGTGACATGACCACACTGTGGGAGCTTTCGCGCCTTGATGAGTCCTATCAGTCCGAAATCTGGGGCAAAGACGAGGATGCGGAGGCTTTGGCAGAAGTGAAAAAGCAAAGTTTTCTACACGCGAAGTTGATGTTTGACCTGAGCACACGGGATTAGCTTGAAAACTAGGCTTTCCCCAAGGGCAGGCGGCGTATTTTTCGGCACCAAGACTTGACGTCCTAGCGTAAATCCGCCCAAACTCCCTCTCAATAATGGGTTCAATCCATTATGAACACCTCCGACCCAAAAAGGTGTCGGATAAACCGCCCGATTACGTGGCGGAAAATCAGGAAGAGGTAACAATGAACAAATCCGTATTCTTTGGTGCGTTGACAGTAGCTGGCGTTCTCGCTGGTGCTTCTGTTGCAGCGACACTTGACGACGTTAAGGCACGCGGCAATCTGAACTGTGGCGTGGCCACAGGTCTGGCTGGCTTTGCGGCGCCAAACTCGAATGGTGAGTGGGAAGGTTTCGACGTTGCGGTTTGCCGTGCCGTTGCAGCCGCGATTTTCAACGATCCACAAGCCGTTGAATTCATCCCAACGACCGGCAAGACACGCTTTACAGCGCTTGCATCGGGCGAGATCGACTTTCTTGCGCGGAACACCACATGGACGTTCTCCCGCGATGTCGACCTCAAGTTCGACTTTGTCGGTGTGAACTACTATGACGGCCAAGGCTTCATGGTGCCGAAGGCGCTTGGCGTTTCCTCGGCCAAGGAGCTGGACGGCGCAACCGTGTGCATCCAGACGGGTACAACAACCGAGCTGAACCTTGCGGACTATTTCCGCAACAACAACATCAGCTACGAGCCCGTGCCTGTTGAGACAAACGCAGAAGGCCAGCAGCAGTACCTTGCCGGCGCTTGCGACACCTACACAACGGACGCCTCCGGTCTGGCCGCGACACGCGCGACCTTTGAAAACCCTGGCGACCACGTGATCCTGCCGGAAATCATCTCCAAAGAGCCTCTGGGCCCGCTCGTCCGTCATGGCGACAACGACTGGGGTGATCTGACACGTTGGGTTCTCAACGCTCTGATCGCTGCTGAAGAGCTGGGTGTGACATCTGCCAACGTCGAAGAAATGGCGTCCAACGCGACCAACCCCGAGATTGCACGTCTGCTGGGTACCGAAGGTACTTTGGGCGAGATGCTGGGTCTTGAAGCAGATTGGGCCAAGAACGCGATCGCAGCCGAAGGCAACTACGGCGAAATCTTTGCCAAGAACATCGGCGAAGAAACACCGATCGGCCTTTCGCGTGGTTTGAACGCACAGTGGACAGACGGCGGCCTGCTGTACGCGCCTCCAGTACGCTAAACAAATCTTCGAAGGGCGCGGCGAAACGCTGCGCCCTTCGTCCCTCTTGCGACCAAAAACAAACCCGGCCAGCGACATCGAAAAGATGCGTATAATCAGGTCCGGAACACAGGGATAATCTGATGACGACTTTGTCCGACCCTCAACAGGGTTCGTTCCGGCTGTCGATGTTGCTGAACGACACCCGCTATCGCTCCTATACCTTCCAGTTTGTTGCACTCTTACTTCTGATCGCCCTGATGGCCTTTCTGGGGATCAACCTGATGCGCAACCTCGCCGAAGCGGGCTTGAACATTTCCTATGGATTTCTGGGCGTGCCTGCCGGGTACGACATCAACCAAAGCCTGATCGACTATAGCAGTCAGGACAGCAACCTGCGTGCGGCGATGGTGGGCATCATCAACACCCTGCTGGTGGCGTTTCTGGCCTGTGTGACCGCGACCATTCTGGGCGTTCTCGCGGGGGTGGCACGTCTGTCGAAGAACTGGCTCGTGTCCAAGCTGATGGCTGTCTACGTCGAGATTTTCCGCAATATTCCGGTGCTGATCTGGATCCTGATGATCTACACGCTGATGACGGCTGTCCTGCCCTCGCCAAGTGCGTTTCGTGGCGACGACCCCGCTTCCAGCATGTTCCTGGGGGCTTTCGCCTTTACCAACCGTGGGGTGTACATTCCGTGGCCCGTCTGGGGCCCCGGCTCAATGTTCGTTGTTGCGACCTTTGTCTTGTCGATCATAGCGGCCATCGCCTATCGCCGCTACGCCGTCAAACTGCTGTTTGATACGGGCAAACTGTTGCCAAGGGCGTGGCCGACCGCTGCCATACTGATCCTGCCGACGCTGTTGGCGTTCTTTATTCTGGGCCGTCCGGTGAGCCTGGATTACCCCGCCCTTGCAGGGTTCAACTTTGGCGGAGGATTGCAGATTGGCGCACCGCTGATCGCGCTTTGGCTGGCGCTGTCGGTGTATACAGGTGCTTTCATCGCTGAAAACGTCCGCGCCGGTATTCAGGCGATTTCGAGGGGACAGACCGAAGCGGCATCGTCGCTGGGGTTGCGGCCCAAGCGCGTGATGAACCTTGTCGTGCTGCCACAGGCGCTGCGAGTCATCATTCCGCCCCTGATTTCGCAATACCTCAACATCACCAAGAATTCCTCGCTGGCGATTGCAGTCGGCTACGCGGACATCACTGCGACGCTCGGCGGCATCACCCTGAACCAGACGGGCCGCGCGATCGAATGTGTCCTTCTGCTGATGCTCTTCTATCTCACGATCTCGCTGTCGATTTCCGCGATCATGAACGTCTACAATACTTCCGTCAGCCTGAAGGAGCGGTAAGATGTCCGATACACATGCACAGTCCGTTCCCTTCGTCCGCGACACGATGCTGCCTCAGGCGACACCGCCGTTAACGGCACAAGGGCCGGTCAAATGGGTCCGCGAAAGCCTGTTTTCGTCGATCCCCTATACCATCCTGACCCTCGCGGCCCTTTATCTGATCTACGTCCTGCTGTCTGGCTTTTTGCCGTGGTTGCTGGGCGGGGTCTGGACGACGTCGAACATCCGCGAATGTCGCGAGGTACTGGACGGCGCGCCGGGGGGCTGTTTCTCGGTGCTTTCCGAGCGTTGGAACCAACTCTTGTTCGGCATCGCCTATCCGCGTGATGGCTACTGGCGCCCCACACTGGCGTTTATTTTGCTGTTCGTTGCGGTGTCGCCGGTGCTTTTTTCCTTCGTGCCGCGCAAGCTGTTGTTCCTGACAGCGCTTTATCCCTTCATCGCATTCTGGTTGATCTGGGGAGGCTCGTTGATGGTGCCGCTTGCTGCATTGCTCAGCGTGGTGGCCGGCTATCTGGTCTATTCAAAGCTTGTCAAAAACAACTTTGCGGTGGGATTCTTCGCGGGCATTGCAACCGCCTTGGTGGTCTGGATCCTGAGTGGCTTCATCACCCCGTCGCTGTCGGGTGTTCTGGCGCTCGAAGCCGTCGACTCACGGAACATGGGGGGCTTCATGCTCAACATGATCCTTGGCGTGATCTGTGTGTCACTGTCGCTGCCGCTGGGTATTCTGCTTGCACTTGGACGTCAGTCCAGCCTGCCGATCATCAAGCTGATCTGCGTCGTCTTCATCGAATTCATCCGCGGGGTGCCGCTGATCACGCTGCTGTTCGTGGCGAACGTGGTTCTGGCCTACTTCCTGCCACCCGGTACAAACTTTGACCTGATCCTGCGCGTGATCATCATGATCACCATGTTCGCTGCCGCCTATATCGCTGAGGTGATCCGGGGCGGTCTGGCGGCCTTGCCGCGTGGTCAGTACGAGGGCGCAGAAAGTCTGGGTCTGGATTACGCGCAGTCGATGCGGCTTATCATCTTGCCGCAGGCCCTGAAAATCTCGATCCCCGGCATCGTGAACGTCGCCGTGGGGCTGTTCAAGGATACGACGCTGGTCTCGATCATCTCGATGTTCGATCTGGTCGGCATGATCCGGGGCCCGATTCTCGCCTCAACCGACTGGAACGGCGTTTACTGGGAGTTGTGGGGCTTTGCCGCCTTGCTGTTCTTTGTCGTCTGCTATGGCATTTCGCAATATTCACAATGGCTGGAACGTCAACTCCAGACCGACCACCATTAAGGAAAGGCTGAACAATGGCTGAACAAGCAAAAGCGATGAAGGTCTCGGACGAAGTCGCGATCAGCATCGAAAAGATGAACAAATGGTTTGGGACGTTTCATGTTCTGCGCGACATCGACCTTACGGTCTATCGCGGTGAACGTATCGTGATCGCGGGTCCGTCCGGTTCGGGTAAGTCCACCCTGATCCGCTGCATCAACGCGCTGGAAGAACACCAGAAGGGCAGGATCGAAGTGGACGGGACGGTGCTGTCGTCGGACGTCAAGAACATCGACAAGATCCGGTCAGAGGTTGGCATGTGCTTTCAGCACTTCAACCTGTTTCCACACCTGACGATCCTCGAGAATTGCACGCTGGCCCCGATCTGGGTCCGCAAGACCCCCAAGAAAGAGGCCGAAGAAGTCGCGATGCACTTCCTTGAAAAGGTCAAGATCCCGGATCAGGCGAAGAAATATCCAGGCCAGCTTTCAGGCGGTCAGCAGCAGCGTGTGGCCATCGCACGAAGCCTTTGCATGCGCCCGCGTATCATGCTCTTCGACGAGCCGACGTCGGCGCTTGACCCCGAGATGATCAAGGAAGTTCTTGATACCATGGTAGAGCTCGCCGAAGATGGCATGACCATGATCTGCGTTACCCACGAGATGGGCTTTGCCCGTCAGGTGGCCCACCGCGTGATTTTCATGGACGAGGGTCAGATCGTTGAACAGAACGAACCCGAAGAGTTCTTCAACAACCCGCAAAGCCCACGGACCAAGCTGTTCCTGAGCCAGATCCTCGGGCACTGAACCCGATTGCAGAACAGGGTGAAAGGCGGGGGCAATCCCCGCCTTTTGTGTTCAGGATGATGAAAGAGCGCGCGGTACGACGCTGTGTGTCACATCGCCGGTGCCCCACGACAGCTTTGCCCAGTCGTCAATCTGGTGGGTGGTTACAAGCGTGGCACCTGTGGGATAGTCGCCAATCCAGTCGATGTCGGTTTCTGGGTCCATAATACGCCCCGCCACTTCCCCGATTCCGGGATTGTGGCCGATCAACAGCACCGACTTCCCACGGGCACTGGACAGAACCCTATGTATGACCGCAGCTTCAGCAAGGTAGAGATCGCGGTTGAAATGCACAGTGGGCTTCCCCCCGAGCGCCAGCAGGTCCAGCGTCTCGCGTGTGCGGGTTGACGTGGAGCACAGCACCTCGTCAGGGGCGAGCCCTTGTTCCCGCAGCCAGTTGCCCAACGCAGGCGCATCCCGGCGTCCGCGGGCGTTTAGTGTCCTGTCGTGGTCAGAGGTGCCAGAACCCGACCAATCCGATTTGGCGTGGCGCATCAGGATCAATCTTTTCATGTCAGGCTCCGATAAAATGACGCATGTGATAGGCGGATTGTGCAGGCAAACGGCCAAACTGTTGTGACACCGGACAGGCGCGCCGAACGGCGCAGCCGTTGGTGACACAGTCGCGGCCTTCGGGGCTTGCCAGATATGCTTTGCAGGCCGGCACGTTGTAGCCTGCGGTCGTCAACGCGCCTACGGGGCAGGCGGTGGCGCAGGGCTGGGCTGTGCAGTCCAGGCACGGCGCAGGAGAGGGGGGCGGCAGGTCCAGCCGTTCGCGCAAGGCCAGCGCACCCCGGAAAGATACGAATAATCCGGCGTTGTCATGGACAAGAAACGCGACAGGCGACGGGTGGCTCCGCCCGCTGCGCAGCGCCCAGCTGTAGAAGGGCCGGTGGGGTGCCTCCCCGAATGGAAAGAGCGCCGTCGCGCCAAGCGCGCTTGCCCACCGGGTCAGAACGCGTGTCGACCAGCGGTCCATCGCGTCGGGCTGACCGTCCAACGCTTCGGGGCTTGCCGCAAAGACGGGCCAGAACCGAGGCTCGTCCGGGCCGAGCAGCACAAGTGTTCCGCACTCGCCCGGCACGTTGTCCCGAGGATCGGGGTGAAACGCACCAAGAACGCTTAGGCAATGGTCACCAGCGGCTCCTGCCAGAGCATCTAAGCTCATCACTTGCGGATGATACTGCCCGCGCCATGCTCGGTGAACAATTCGAGCAGGCAGGCGTTGGGCGCACGTCCGTCAAGGATCACGGCAGCGCGCACGCCGCCTTCGATCGCGCTGAGCGCGGTCTCGGTTT
>JAGXHB010000037.1 GCA_024636425.1 Roseobacter sp. | reverse complement strand
GTGTGATGGCGTGGGAACTGGTGGGCATGCTGAACCCGGCCAACCGTCCTCTGCGTTGGCAGATGGGCCTGTTGGTGGGCATCGCGACGCTGGCGGCGATCTACCTTCCCGTGGGATTCGCCTTGCCCATCCTGCTGGCACCCGCCCTTGTCGGCTTCGGCCAGCTTGAGAAACACCGCACGATTTTCATGTGCTTCACCGTGATGATCATGCTTGCGGGGTTTGGTCTGGCTCAGGTGCGCGACGACTACGGTTTTGGTTGGCTGATGTGGCTGGTGCTGGTGGTCGTGGTGACGGATGTCGTGGGTTATTTCGCAGGACGCGCAATCGGCGGTCCCAAATTCTGGCCCAAGGTCAGCCCCAAGAAGACATGGTCCGGCACCGCTGCGGGATGGATCGGTGCCGCGCTGGTCGGGTTCATCTTCTCGATCAACACCGGCGTGAGCGCGCAACTTGTCGGCGTATCCATTGCTATTTCGATGGCCTCCCAGATGGGCGATATGGCAGAATCCGGGATGAAACGCCGCGTCGGGGTCAAAGACAGCTCGAACCTTATTCCGGGGCATGGTGGTCTGCTGGACCGGTTTGACGGGATGCTGGGGGCGGCGTTGTTCTTGCTGATCATCGGGCAGTTCCTGACCATCACCCCGACGCTCGGCTGACGCGGTCGATGCGGCGGGTCAGCATATTCGGGGCCACGGGCTCTATCGGACAAAACACGATTGACCTGATCGCGCGCGCGCCCGATGCCTATGATGTCGTGGCCCTGACCGGTGCGGGCAATATCGCGCAACTGGCGGCTGATGCAAGACGGTTGAATGCAGCGCTTGCCGTGACGGCGCATGACCATCTTCTTGATGATCTGCGCGCCGCCCTTGAAGGCAGCGGGGTCGAAGCCGCCGCGGGGCAAGACGCGATCCGCGAGGCTGCAACGCGGCCCGCCGACTGGGTCATGTCGGCCATCGTGGGGGCCGCAGGTCTGGCTCCGGGCCTAGAGGCGTTGAAACAGGGCGCGACACTGGCGCTTGCCAACAAGGAATCGCTGGTCTGCGCGGGCAAGCTGATGCTGGCCACAGCACAGGAAAACGATGCGCGGATCCTGCCGGTCGACAGCGAACACTCCGCCATATTTCAGGCCTTGATCGGTGAAGACATGGCAGCGGTCGAGCGGATCATCATCACCGCCAGCGGGGGTGCGTTCCGCGATTGGCCCCTCGACAAGCTGGCCCATGCGACACTGGAAGAAGCCTCCTGCCATCCGAATTGGGACATGGGCCAGCGCATCACGATCGACAGCGCGTCGATGTTCAACAAGGCGATGGAAGTCATTGAAACGCGAGAGTTTTTTGGCGTCGATCCTGACCAGATCGAAGTGTTGGTCCATCCTCAGTCCATGATCCATGCGCTTGTGGGGTTCCGCGACGGCGCGCTGATGGCGCATATCGGTCCTGCTGACATGCGCCATGCAATCGGCTTTGCGCTGCACCATCCTGACCGTCAGCACCTGCCTGTCGAACGGCTCGATCTGGCGCAGATCGGCAGCTTTGAGTTCCGCGCCCCCGACGAAGCACGCTGGCCCGCGCTGCGACTGGCGCGCGAGGTGATGGCGCGCGGTGGCATGGCGGGGGCTGTTTTCAACGCCGCCAAGGAAAGCGCGCTGGATGGGTTTATCGAAGGAAAGTTGCTTTTCCCGCAGATGGCAGAGGTGGTGGAAGACACCATGTCGCAGCTCAATTCCGACAATGGCCTCATTGATGCCACCATGACCCTTGATAACGTCGCCCAAGTTGACCATTTGGCAAGGCAGACGGCAAAAGCCGTGATCGAAAATAAGGCAGGGTAACGTTTTGGACATTTTTGCATTGATTCCGCAGTTTAGCGGGCTGATCTGGACGTTGCTGGCCTTTGTCGTTGCCTTGTCAGTGATCGTGGCGGTCCATGAGTATGGTCACTATATCGTGGGACGGTGGTCCGGTATTCATGCCGATGTCTTCTCGCTGGGGTTCGGTCCGGTCCTCTATAGCCGGATGGACAAGCGCGGAACGCGGTGGCAGATCGCGGCGCTTCCCTTTGGCGGATATGTGAAATTTGCGGGCGATGCGAATGCAGCATCGGGCAAGGATGACGCCGCGATGGAAGAGGTGCAGGCCGATCCCGCAGCGCTTCGCCGCACCATGCACGGTGCACCATTGTGGGCGCGCGCCGCGACCGTGGCTGCTGGTCCTGCGTTCAACTTCATCATGTCGATCCTGATTTTCGCCGCCGTGGCGCTCAGCGTCGGTGTGCCGCGTGACCCCATGACGGTGGGCGAGATGCGCGCTCTGCCCTTCGAGGGAGGCGCGCTGTTGCCGGGGGATGAAATCGTCTCCATCGGTGGCGTGACGCTGCCCTCCGCCTCCGATAGCGCCGCGTATTCGGAAGCATTTTCATCTGTCCCGGTCGAACAACCGACCGAGTATGAAGTGCGCCGCGACGGGAGCCTGACGACGGTTCCCGGCCCCTACATCATGCCGTCGCTGATCCAGCAGGTGATGCCGCAGTCAGCCGCCTATGACGCCGGGCTCATGGCGGGCGATGTCATCACTGCCGTCGATGGAACACCGATCTTTGCGTTCAGCCAGCTTAAGACCGCCGTCGAGGCGTCGGATGGCGCGGCATTGCTGCTGACCGTCTGGCGGGATGGCGAAACGCTGGAATTTACCATGCGCCCGAAGGTTGTGGACGAGCCGCAGCCCGACGGATCCTTCCAGACCCAGATGCGGATCGGCATAGCAGGCGGCACAGCATTTGAAGCCGCGACCACATCGCCGGGCGTTGGTGAGGCCGTGGTCAGTGGTGGCGAGAATATGTGGCGGATCATCACCGGGTCGCTTTCGGGTCTCAAGCACATGATCGTCGGCAATATCAGCACCTGCAACCTCAGTGGTCCGGTCGGCATCGCGCAAACCTCGGGCGCAATGGCGTCGCAGGGTGCGCAAAGCTTCATCTACTTTATCGCGGTGCTGTCGACGGCTGTCGGGCTCTTGAACCTTTTTCCGATCCCCGCACTTGATGGGGGCCATCTGGTCTTTTACGCCTATGAGGCCGTGACCGGCAAACCACCCAGCGACGGCGCGTTGCGAATCCTGATGACGATCGGCCTGACGTTGGTGTTGTGTTTGATGGTATTTGCCTTGGGCAACGATCTTTTCTGCCCATGATTTTCTGAGAAAAAAAGCGGATTGTCATATTTCCGCCTTAATTCGCTAAAATATTGCCGTAATCTGCCGTTACCGTTGTGAGAACACAGCAAGGGTTAGGGCAATGCAGTTAGGGCAATGCACATGATGAAGCTCAATTATCGAGGTCTCGGCCTGTTGGTCGATTTGAATTGGGACCGCGCCTTGTATCTTGGCACGCTAGCGGTTGCGCTGACCTTGGGTGCCTGGCTCGGATCGGTTTGATCTGAAACGCAATACTACCCGATGATGAGAATATTGGCCGTCAAGCACCTTATATGGGGGTTTTGGCGGCCTGATGCTTTTGACAAGGGCCGTTAATCTGTCTAGTCAGTGTAGGAACTGATTTTATCAAACGGATGGGGCAAATGGGGCAGTATAATGGGTGGGGCACAACCACCGGCGGGGTGAATTCAACGCCTTTTGCAAAGTCGGTCCGCGGTATTTCTTTTTGCGTAGTAATGTCAGTGGCTTGGTTGGTGCCGGGGACGCTGGCGCAGGCGCAGGATTATCAATTCAATACCGTGCAGATCAACGGCAACGAGCGGATCGGCGACAGCGCCATCCTGAGCCGCGCAGGAATCGTACGGGGCCGCGCGATCAGCGGTGGCCAGCTGAACGATGCCTACCAGAACCTTCAGGCCAGCGGATTGTTTGAAACCGTCTCCATCGAGCCGCAGGGCGGTACGTTGGTCATCACGGTCGTTGAATTTCCCACGATCAACCGCATCAGCTTCGAGGGGAACGCCCGGATTGATGATGAGGCGCTCGCCAGCGTGATCGATTCCAACGAACGTCGCGTGTTCAACCCGACCCAGGCGGAAAAAGACGCCAACTCGATCGCACAGGCGTACAGCAACGAAGGCCGCATTGCCGCCCGCGTCCAGCCAAAGATCATCCGGCGCGATCAGAACCGCGTCGATCTGGTGTTTGAAATCTTCGAAGGTGACAACGTAGAAATCGAACGGCTGAGCTTTGTCGGCAACCGCGTCTATTCGGACCGTCGCTTGCGCCGCGTCCTTGGGACCAAGCAGGCGGGTCTTTTCCGCCGTCTGGTCCGTCGTGACACCTTCGTTCCTGAACGCACCGACGCGGACCGGCAACTTCTGCGTGATTTCTATCTCTCGCGCGGCTATGTCGATATGCGCATCTCGGCGGTCAATGCGCAGCTGACACAGGAACGCGACGGCTATTTCCTCCAGTTCAATGTGCAGGAAGGTCAGCAGTTCAAGTTCGGAACGCTGAGCGTGACATCCACGATCAACGGCGTCAGCGCGGATGCCTATCAGGACGTGATCAGGACACGCTCCGGAGCCGTCTATTCGCCGACACAGGTCGAAACGGATATCGCCCGGATGGAGCGTAAAGCGATCCGCGATGGCGTTGATTTCCTTCGGGTCGAGCCTGTGGTCACACGCAATGAGCGCGATCTGACGCTGGACGTCGAATACCGGATCACACGCGGGCCACGCGTTTTTGTTGAACGTATCGACATCGAAGGCAATACGACCACGCTCGACCGTGTCGTGCGCCGTCAGTTCGACAGCGTCGAAGGTGATCCGTTCAACCCGCGCGAAATCCGCGAGAGCGCTCAGCGTATCCGTGACCTTGGATATTTCGAATCTGCCGAAGTCGATGCCCGCGAGGGGTCATCCCCTGAACAGGTGGTGGTTGACGTGAACGTCACGGAACAACCTACAGGCTCGCTCAGCTTTGGTGGATCGTATTCCAATAACGATGGTGTCGGTGTTGCTGTAAGTTTCGCCGAGGAAAACTTCCTGGGGCGGGGCCAAAAGGTCCGCCTGGTGCTGAGTACCGCGACAGATGCGCGGCGCTACGGGTTTGATTTCATTGAACCCAGTCTGCTGGGACGCGATGTCGCCCTCGGTCTGAACCTCGATTACGCGGAAACAAACTCGTCCTTCTCATCGTTTGATACGGAACGGCTCTTGTTCCAGCCAAGCCTGACCTTCCCGGTCAGCGAAAACGGGCGGGTGCAGTTGCGCTATACGTTTGACAGTCTTGAGATGACGGCGCGTGAAAACGCGGTAAACGGCTTTGTTGTCACAGATGATATTGCGGCCGGAAGACAGGACGCATCGTCCGTTGGGTATGCTTATACGTATGACACGCGGCGCACGGGTCTTGATCCGACGTCGGGTCTGCTGTTTCAGTTCGGTCAGGATTTCGCAGGGCTTGGGGGGGATTCCAAGTTCATCAAGACCACCGCAAAAGTGATCGGTGAAAAGAGCATCCTCAACGAAGAGGTCACTCTGCGCGCGACGCTTGAAGGCGGCGCATTGGCATGGAGTGACGGCAACAACCGTGTGTCAGACCGCTTCGTTCTGGGCCCATCCATTCTGCGCGGCTTCGAGCCGGGGGGGATCGGTCCGCGC
>JAGXHB010000036.1 GCA_024636425.1 Roseobacter sp. | reverse complement strand
CGCGATCACGGCGTCTGTGGGGACCACGACTTCGATCGGGGGATTGCCGTCCAGCTTGTCACGCATGGCGAGCAGGTTGTAATCCCAGTCAAAATAGATCGGTGTCGTGCCTTGGGCGATGTTCTGCGCGGACCCGTTGACGGGCACATAGCTGCCGTTGTCCTTCAGGCCCTTGAAGAACCCGATCCCCTTGTTCAGCGCGTCGGCACCAGCCTCGCCCCCTTCGGCGATACCGGCCGCATAGACCGCCATCATGACCGAGTTCCCGGTGCGCGGATCCCCCTGCAGGGCAATGGAGTTCGCGAATTGGCTGTCCTTGAGATCCGCGAAAGACTGCGGTGCCTCGGGGAACATGTCGGAGTTCACGGCAAAGCCCAGAACACCGTAATAGTCGCCGTACCAGTAGCCGTCAGCGTCCTTGGCATCATCCGGGATGCTGTCCCATGTGGACACTTTATAGGGCTGGAGCAGACCCTCTTCCTTGGCCGCGGGACCGAAGGACAGCCCGATGTCGAGCACGTCGGGTGCTTGCGGTCCGGTGTTGTTCTTGTTTGCCTTGACGGCTTCAAGCTCGTCTGCCGACCCTGCGTTGGGGTTCAGTTCGTTGACTTCGAGGCCGTATTTCTCCTTGAAGGCTGCGATCACATCGCCGTAGCCGCACCAGCTGTGGGGCAGGGCGATGGTGGTCAGCATGCCTTCTGCCTTGGCCGCGTCGATCAGCTCTTGGGATGGTTCGGCATGGGCGGCGGTTGTGGTCAGCGCAACGGCGGCCACGGTCAGGGCAAGGCGCGCTTTCAATGTGGTGGTCATGTCATTCTCCAGACGAAGGGTTCAGGCACCTTGTGGTGCGCGAACGCGGTACGAGGCGGTCTTTAAGGCTGGAATGCGACGGCTATGCGTAGGATTTGTTACAGTTTTTCTAAGGCCGGATGGGTCTGACGAAAGGCAGGTGTCAGCATCGGCTTTGAAGCGGGGGCACCACGCTTTACGGTCCATTTGGAACAATGGCGGGTCAGACGGGTTTTTGTACTGCAAGGCTGCGTGGCGGCACATTCCGCGCAGAACAGGCGTTGCTACAAGGGGCGCACCCCGGGAACAGAACGCCAAAGCTTCGCCCGATGGAACAGATCAGGAGAACCGCGCCATGACAACGACCGATATGATTGACGGCCCCGCGACCGCCCGCAGCAAAAGCCGCGGCGAGGCCGAGACGGCATCGCTTTACCGCATGTCGATGCCGGACCACCTTTGCCCTTTCGGCCTGAAATCCCTGTCGATGTTGCAGCGCAAGGGTTTTGAGGTTGACGACAACCTGCTGACCACACGCGAAGAAGTTGATGCCTTCATGGAATCGCACGGTGTCGAGACGACGCCGACGGCCTACATCGGGGGAGAACAGATCGGCGGGTATTCCGAACTCAAGAAATACTTCGGCTACCGTGTGCTTGGCGAGGATGACACGACCTATACGCCGGTTCTAGCGATCTTTGCCTCGACGGCGCTGATGGCGCTGGCCATTGTGCTGAACCTGTATGAGGGCTTTTCGGTGCTGACATGGCTCAAGTGGTTCTTTGCAACGACAATGGTCGCGCTGGCGATCCAGAAGCTGCAAGACCTCGAAGGGTTCGTAAACGGCTTTCTAGGGTATGATCTGCTGGCGCGCCGCTATGTGCCGTATGGCTACGCCTATCCCTTTGCCGAATTATACGCGGGCGCGGGCATGATGGCGCTGATCGGGACGGGCAACCCGCTCATCTGGCTGGTGGCACCTGTGGGCATCTTCATTGGTGCGATTGGCGCAGTCAGTGTGATCAAGGCGGCGTATCTCGACAAGCGCGAGCTGACCTGTGCCTGCGTCGGCGGTGGATCGAACGTACCGCTCGGGTTCATTTCACTGACCGAAAACCTTGTCATGCTGGGCATGGGCGTGTGGATGCTGGCACTGCAATTCGCGGGCTGACCTGAATGGCTCGTGAATGAACGGTCGGCGTGGCATCCTGGCGACCGACATGCATGGCCTTGGAAGATGCAATGCGGTTCACGCGGCTTGACAGATGCGGAGCAGGGGGAAAGTGTCGGGCCAGTGCCGCCTGCTGATATGTCGCCCGATGTACAGCCCCAGAAGAAAGATCCCGCATGTCCACTGATCCGCTGCTCCAGCCGTTCCAGCTCAAACATCTGACCTTGCGCAACCGGATCATGACGACCAGCCACGAACCGGCCTATCCGCAAGACGGCATGCCCAAGGAACGCTATGCGGCCTATCACGCGGAACGGGCCAAGGCAGGCGTTGCGCTTGCCATGACGGCGGGGTCAGCCTCGGTCAGCCGCGACAGTCCGCCGGTTTTCAACAACATCCTCGCCTTCAAGGACGAGGTTGTGCCGTGGACCAGAAACCTGACAGATGCGGTGCACGAACATGGCTGTGCGGTGATGATCCAGCTGACCCATCTGGGCCGTCGCACCACGTGGAACAAAGGCGACTGGTTGCCATCGGTCTCGTCGACAAAGCATCGCGAGCCCGCGCATCGCGCTTTTCCCAAACTGGTCGAAGACTGGGACATCGACCGGATCATCACCGATTTTGCGGATGCGGCGGAGCGCGTGCAGGCGGGGGGCATGGACGGGATCGAACTGCAGGTCTATGGCCATCTGCTTGACCAGTTCTGGTCCCCGCTGACCAACGACCTGACCGGCCCCTATGGGGCGGATACGCTCGAAAACCGGCTGCGCTTTCCGATGGATGTTGTGGAGGCGATCCGCAAGCGGGTCGGGGCGGATTTCATCGTCGGTTTGCGGTATACTGCGGACGAGGCGCAGAAGGGCGGCATCACCGCTGACGAGGGGCTCGAGATTTCGAGACGGGTTGCGGCCACCGGCATGATCGACTTTCTGAACGTCATCAAGGGGCGGATCCACACGGATCCAGCCATGACCGATGTGATTCCCATTCAAGGCATGAAATCAGCCCCCCACCTCGATTTCGCAGGCGCGGTGCGCAAGGAGACGGGCCTGCCGACGTTCCATGCTGCCCGCATCCCCGATGTGGCCACGGCACGCCATGCGGTGCAGGCCGGGCTGCTGGATATGGTGGGCATGACCCGCGCGCATATGGCGGACCCGCATATCGTGCGCAAGATCGTCGAAGTGCGCGAGGAAGACATCCGGCCCTGCGTCGGTGCCACCTACTGCCTTGACCGGATCTATCAAGCGGGGGACGCCTTGTGCATCCACAACGCTGCCACAGGCCGCGAACTGTCCATGCCGCACGAGATTTCCAAGGCCGAGACCGTGAAGAAAGTCGTGATCGTCGGTGCCGGCCCCGGCGGGCTGGAGGCTGCGCGGGTGGCGGCCGAACGCGGTCATGCCGTGACGGTTCTCGAGGCCGCGCCGGAGCCGGGCGGACAGGTAAGGCTGACTGCAAGAACACCGCGCCGCCGCGAAATGATCGGGATCATTGATTGGCGCATGGCGCAATGCGCTGCGCGCGACGTGGTGTTTCACTTCAACAGTCTGGCCGAAGCGGATGACGTGATAGCGCATGACCCCGATGTGGTGATCGTGGCCACTGGCGGCCTGCCCAATCTGGAACTGTTCGAGCAAAAGCAAGAGCAGCCGCATGTCATCTCAAGCTGGGACATTATCTCGGGCGATGTGAAACCTGCGGGGCGCGTGCTGATCTATGACGAAAGCGGCGACCACCCCGCCTTGCAAGCTGCCGAGATTGCAGCAAATGCCGGTGCCCGCGTCGAGATCATGACGCCGGACCGCAGCTTTTCGCCCGAAGTGATGGCGATGAACCTCGTTCCCTACATGCGGTCGCTTCAGGACAAGGATGTGACGTTTACAGTGACGCGGCGGCTGCTGGGTGTCGAACGGCGCGGCAATACACTGGTGGCCACCATCGGCACGGACTACAGCGACCACAGCTATGAGATCGAGGCAGATCAGGTCGTGGTGAACTACGGCACATTGCCGCTGGATGATCTTTACTTCGCGCTGAAACCCCATTCCGTGAACCTGGGCGAGGTTGATTACGACGCGCTGCTGGCGGGGACACCGCAAGAGGTATCGCACAACGACACAGGCGGGTTTCAACTGTTTCGCATCGGTGACGCCGTGTCGGCGCGCAATACGCATGCCGCAATTTACGATGCGCTGCGGCTGGTCAAGGATATTTAGGCAACACGATGACCTCAGAGCTTGAAGATACCCGGATCGCAATCCTTGGGGCCGGGCTGATCGGAGCCTGTTGGGCTGCCCTTTTCGTGCATCACGGGGCGCGCGTGCGGGTCTGGGATCCGAATGGCGATGCACTGGCGCATTTGGCCGACCGGATGGCGGGGCCTTTGGCGCAACTGCGTGATCTGGTGCCCGACGCTGGCCCTATAGGAACGGTGACGCTTTGCGATGATCTGGCCATCGCGGTCGCAGATGCCGATCTGATACAGGAGAACGCGCCGGAAGACGTCGCGCTGAAACACGCGCTTTACAGACAGGTCGAACCGCTGATGCGGGCGGAGGCCGTTCTTGCGTCTTCGACTTCCGCGCTGACGTGGTCGGAACTGGCCCCCGGCCTTGGTTCGCCCGACCGTCTGATCACTGCGCACCCGTTCAATCCGCCGCATCTGGTGCCGTTGGTTGAAACTTTCGGGACAGACACCGACCGGCTGGACCGCGCCGAAGCGATTTACCGCGCGGCCGGCCGGATGCCGGTGCGGCTGAACAAGGACGCGACAGGGCATATTGCCAATCGGCTGGCGTCGGCGCTGTGGCGCGAGGCGGTGCATATGGTTGACGCAGGGATCGCGGATGTCACAGCGATTGATGCGGCCTTGGTGAATGGGCCGGGGCTGCGCTGGTCAACCATCGGGGCACATATGGCCTATCATCTGGGTGGCGGCGCAGGGGGCATGGCCGGTTATCTTGCGCATCTTGGACCCAGTCAGCAACGGCGGTGGGCATCGCTCGGGACGCCGGAACTGACGTCCGAGCTTTGCGCGGCCCTTGTCGCTGGGGTTGAAGCCGAAGCCGCGGGCCGCGATATACCGACGCTTGAACAAGAACGCGACGCTGCCCTGATCGCGGCGCTACGGGCCCGGATGAACCGGGGCTGAGGAAAGACAAAAGCCGCGCAACCTGTTGAAGGGCTGCGCGGCTTGTTTCGTTCTCAGGGCTTGTAAATCTAGCCGCCAACCAGATTGGGCAGGAACAGCACGATCTGCGGGAAGGCGATGAGCACGGCCACGATCACCAGATCGACGACGACGAACCAGAACACGCCGCGGAAGATCGACGACAGCGATGCAAGTTTGCCCACCACGCCCTTGATCACAAAGACGTTCATCCCCATCGGCGGCGTAATCATCCCGATTTCGAGCAGTTTGACCAGCACGACGCCGAACCACAGCAGGCTGTAACCGGTTTCGTCCACCAACGGGATCATGATCGGCAGCGTCAGTAGCATGGCACCGACCGGCTCCAGCATCATCCCCAGCAGTAGATAGACCACAACGACGCCGCACATGATCAGCACCGGCGACACACCAAAGGCCAGCACCGATGACGAGATTGCGTCGCCAATTCCCGACAGCGCCAGAAAGCGCGTCAGAAGGCTTGCGCCCACGGCGATGATCAACAAGGCGGCAGTGGTCGTGATCGTTTCGATCAGCGCCATTCGCATTGCCCTGATCGTCAGCGTCCGGTTGAAAAGCGCCACGAGCATGGAAAGCATGGCGCCGATCGCGCCGGCTTCGGTCGGGGTGAACGCACCGCCGAAAAGCCCCGCAAAGACGCCGATTACGATCAGCAGCACAGGCCATGTCTGGCCCAACGCCCGGATCTTTTCGCCGCGTGTCGCCTTGATGTCGACAGGCGGGGCCAGATCGGGGTTGAGTTTCACCCGCACGATGATCAGGGCAATATACGCAAAAAGCGTGATCAAGCCCACGACCAGACCGCCAAGGAAAAGCTGGCTGACCGACTGGCGCGAGATGATGCCGTAAAGGATCATCAGGATGGAGGGCGGGATCAGTGCGCCGATGGTACCCGCTGCGGCAACCGTGCCGGTGGCCAGCTCCGCGCTATAGCGGTTGCGGATCATTTCGGGCACGGCGATCTTGCCCATCGCGGCCGAACAGGCCACGGAGGATCCGGTCACGGCGGCAAAGCCCGCACAGCCAAAGACGGACGCGATGGCCAGCCCGCCGGGCAGACCCGACAGCCAGATCTGCGCCGCGCTGAACAGCCCTTGGGTCAGGCGGGTGTGATAACAGACAAACCCCATCAGCAAGAACGCCGGGATCGAGCTGAGCACCCAGCTGTTGGCGAAGTTATAGGGCACGATGCCCAGCGACCCCCAGGCGATGTTCCAGTTGAACATCGACCACAGACCGCCGAAGGACACGGCAATGAGCGACACGCCAATCGGGATGCGCATCAGGATCAGGAAGAACAGAGCGGCAATGAAGAGGCCCGCAATTTGAAGTTCAGACATTGGGCTTCTCTTCCGAAAGATAGGGGTCTTCGACGGTCATGAGGCTCAGACCGCTGTCCTTGCCCGTGACCATCGCGATCAGTTTCCAAAACGAGACGGTGGCCATCATGGCAAATCCGAGCGGCAGATAGAAATAGGTGGGCCAAACAAGGATCTTGCCGCCTGCTTCGATGGAATAGGCACCGGATGCGTATTTCGACATCGCTTCCTGTCCGGTACGGATTGCCACCGCTGTGGTGACGATCACGGTGACCAGCAGGGCGAAGAAGGTAATGACGGTTTGCAGCTTGTCGGGAAAACGCTCGACCAGCAGTTCCACGGCGATGTGGCTGTCTTTCTGTTCGACCAGCCCCAGCGGCAGAAACGCGATCGCCACCATATAAAAGGCGGATACATAAAGGATTGTGGCATCCAGCGGCTGTTCGAACACATAGCGCATCGTCACGTCTGCGGACACATGCACGACCATGATCAGCACCAGAATGCCCGCAATGCCGGAGGCAACGGCATTGATCCAGGTGATCATCTTGCCAATGGGTTTCATGGGAAAGCCCTCATTCAACTGTCAAAAAAGGAAAGGGGGCACCCTTCGGATAAAGGGCACCCCCCGGCAGTCACGATTACTGAGCGTAGGTAGCAGGATCTACTTTCGAGATCACTTCGTCCCAGTACAGCTGCTGCAACTCTTCCTTGGAGTCGATGTCTTCCACCAGACCGTACCACTTTTCGAGGATCGGCGTGAATTCATCGCGGATCTCGTTGGCACGCTCCACACCGTAGGTGTCGCGGAACAGGTCAGACACGATGCCCAGATCTTCGCTGGCAAATTCCTTCACCGCTGCGGCCAGTTCCGGCTCCGCCTCCAGGATGTTGATGCCTTTGTCCTTGGCGTTCTGGATGGCGACGTTGTCATCACTGTAAAAGCCCCAAGTGGTGCTTGCCGTCATCTGCGCGCCGCCCCAGAGCAGCGCCTCGCGCTGGTCGTCGGTCAGTGATTTCCAGCGGTCCGCATTGATGTTGGCCGAGGATACGCCCGCAAAGGCACCGCCCGGAACGGCCAGCGTGATGTCTGTCACGACTTCATGCAGGTTGTAGTTCGTCAGTTCCGGCGCGCTGTTCATCGCGCAATCAAGAATACCCTGATCAAGACCCTCATAAACTTCGTTCACCGGCAGACGCACGCCTTGCGCGCCGAACTTCTCCGCAAAGCGGACAAAACCCGCGCCACCAGCCCGCAAACGCTTGCCTTCAAGATCCTCGATGGAGGTGATCTGCACGTCCTTGCACAGCAGGTTGTAAAGCGGGGTCACGCCACCGCCGGTGTAGACCTGGTTCTGCTCCTGATATTCCGCGAGACATTCGGGGCAGTCGTTGAATGTGTATTCCAGCATCGCACCGGTGTAGGCCAAAGGCTCCTTGCCGGTCGGGTTCTCGGCCAGAGTGATCAGCAGGTTCAGTTCGTGCAGGAACAGGTTGGTGGCGTATTCCGACGGCAGATAGGGGGTCAGAACGAAGCCCACATCGGCCAGACCGTCCCGCACGCCGGGGCTGGTTTCCGAAAGGCTCAGCAGCGACATCGGGAAGCCCTGGACCGTGAGCGACCCTTCCGAGCGTTCTTCGACCGCTGCCTTGTAATCCGCGACACCGATGCCGATGGCGGAGTTTTCAGGATAGCCATAGGCAAAGTTCAGGTTCTGGGCGAGTGCAGGGCTTGAAACGGCAAGCCCCATCACCGCAGCGGTGATCGCGTGGATTGGCTTTGTATAGGTCATATGTGCTCCTCCCGAGCTATGTAGCATTCTGAATGCGGACCGCAGGGCAGCGCCGTCTTTCCGGTTCTGGAAATACGGCGCGAGGATCTCCTCCCTCGTCCTGATTTTACCGGTGGTCCCTGTGGCGATCCGGCAAAAACATTCTTGTCAGTATGTTTATACAATCAACGTGAGGACGAAAGTGTCAAGCTGGTTCGGTCAGATCATTTCAAAGTTTACTTAGCGTAACTGTTGCCCGATGCTATCGTTAGCTGCCTTTATGGCAGTCACAAAAACGTTGGGACCGAATTGACCGTTCACGCACAGACCAAAGAAAAGCCGAAGCTGACCAAGCGCAAGATGGCAAGCCAGCAGCAGATCATCCATGCTGCCGCCGTCTGCTTCATGCTGTACGGGCTTGAAAAGGCAACGGTCAACGACATGGCCCGCGAGCTGGGATCGACCAAGGGCCGCGTCTACCATCATTTCGCATCCAAGAACGAAATCTTCTTTGCGGTCTACCGTCAGGCCATGCAGTTCTGCTTCGACGCGGTCGAGCCCGTCCTGTGCCTGCCGCTGCCTGCCGATCAGAAACTCTTCAAGATGGCCAAGGCCCATGCGATTGTGATGATGGAAACGCTGCCTTACCAGCGCAGCATCCGGCAAGGGGTCAACATGTACCTGCACGGCTCCGACAGCACCGCAGAACGCGCCGTGCTGTCAGAGCTGATCGCGCGGCGCAACGCCTATGAGGATCTTTACCGCTCGGTATTGCAGCAGGGGCAGGTCGACGGGTCGTTGTCGGTGCCGGATGTCGCGATTGCGGGGAGGGCGATCATGGGGGCGCTCAACTCGCTGGTCGACTGGTACCGCGTGCGCCCCGAGCAAGGCACCGCCGATCAGGAAAAGATCGCCGATACGCTTGCCCGGACCGTGATCCGCGGGCTACTGGCCTGACTAGACCATCTCGCGCAAGGCCTTCTTGATGACCTTGCCATTGGCGTTGCGGGGCAACGGTTCGTCACAGAAAGTCACGAAGTCCGGCGTCTTGTAATCCGCAAGATGCGCTGCGCAATGCGCCTTGACGGCGTCTGCATCAAGATTGGGGTCGTTGCTGCACACGAAGACATGCAGCTTTTCGCCCAACACCGGATCGGGTCGCCCGACAGCGGCACATTCCATCACGGCCTTGTGCGCGGTCAGCGTGTCTTCGATTTCTGTGGAATAGATGTTGTAGCCGCCCCGAATGATCATGTCCTTCTTGCGGTCATGCAGCCGGAAGAACCCCTGCGCGTCCCGCGAGCCCATGTCGCCGCTTTTCCAGTATCCGTCCTGGAACTCCTGCGCGGTCTTCTCGGGG
>JAGXHB010000233.1 GCA_024636425.1 Roseobacter sp. | reverse complement strand
TCGGACGGATTGATCGGTGCCGCCTCCATTTTCACAAGGACCTGATTGCCGACAGGATCGGGAAAGGTCACATCTTCGATCGCAACAGTGAGCGTGCCATTGCTTTCTAGCGTGGTGAAGAGCTGCTTGCCGGTGGTGCTCATGTCGATATCTCCAGATTTCAGGTTCAGAATGCAAAGACGGGTCGGGATTGATGACCCGCTAGATAAGTTGAAATGCACGTCGGGCCAAAGGCTCTCGGGAGAACACGAACAGCGTCGAAGCAGCAATCGCCGCTACTGAACACACCTCCTCGCGCAGGCGCAACCAATATGATGGGGTGGCGGCAATGTGTGCACTGCAACGCGTATCAGCCAGCATATGGCAGCCGGAAACCGCCAACGAACGCTTGAGTGTGGAACGGGGGTTACTGGCACAGCGGACCCCTGAGCAATAAGCCAAAGAAAAAGGGGTGCCACAAAGGCACCCCGAGGTTCGCATGACCAAGCTCGATAATTTACCGCTCGTTCGTGTTTTATGCCCGCGGCCCGGTCAGCGTCAGGGGGCAAGCGCACCTGCCCCTTGTCCCGTTATCTATACACTCCGTCAGCTACAGCCGCTTGTGCCGCCGCAGGTGTTGCATTTCATGCAGGTGCCGTTGCGGACCAGCGTGTAGTTGCCGCATTCGCCGCAGGCCTCGCCTTCGTAGCCCTGCATCTTGGCCTTGGTGCGGGCATCAAGGCTGACCGCACCGCTGGAGACTGCCGTCGAGGACGTCATGGCCGCCGAGACCGCTTGGGAGGCAACCTGAGGGATGACCTTTTCCAGCGTCTGCACGGATGCACCGGCTTGGCCGCCCTGAAGCAGCATCAGTTCCTGTGGCATCCGGTTGCGCAGATAGCCTGTCGAGCTGATCTGCCGCAGCACCTCGAGCGACTTGGTCGCTGCGGTTTCCGAAAGTTCGGAAACGTTGCGCACGCCCTCTTCCTCGCCCCGGCCAATTGCGTCGAAGGATGCACCTTCGGGCTGGACATGGGCCAGATCAGTCCGGTCAAGATAGCTGACGGCCAGCTCACGGAAGATGTAGTCGAGGATCGAGGTCGCGTTCTTGATGCTGTCGTTGCCCTGCACCATGCCCGCAGGCTCGAACTTGGTGAAGGTGAACGCATCGACAAATTCCTCAAGCGGCACGCCGTATTGCAGCCCTACGGAGACGGCGATGGCGAAGTTGTTCATCATCGCACGGAAGCCCGCACCTTCCTTGTGCATGTCGATGAAGATCTCGCCCAAAGACCCGTCGCCATATTCGCCGGTCCGCAGATAGACCTTGTGACCGCCGACAATCGCCTTCTGGGTATAGCCCTTGCGGCGCTGTGGCATCTTTTCGCGGTGCGACTTGATGATCTCTTTGACGATGACCTTTTCAACGATCTTTTCGGCCAGAACCACGGCTTTCTCGTGCATGGTCCCGGATTCGAGCGTTTCGGCGGCTTCGTCATCATCTTCGACCAGTGCCGATGCCAAGGGCTGCGACAGCTTGGACCCATCGCGGTAGAGCGCGTTCGCCTTGATGCCCAAGGACCACGACAGCTCGTAGGCCTTCTGGCAGTCCTCGATGGTTGCATCGTTGGGCATGTTGATCGTCTTGGAGATCGCGCCCGAGATGAACGACTGCGCCGCGGCCATCATGTAGATGTGGCTGTTAACCGACAGATAACGCTTGCCCTTTTTGCCGCAGGGGTTGGCGCAATCGAAGATGTTGTAGTGTTCGGTCTTCAGATGCGGCGCGCCTTCCAGCGTCATTGTCCCGCACACGTGGTCGTTGGCCGCGTCGATGTCTTTCTTGGAGAAACCAAGCGATTTCAGCAGGTCAAAGGTCGGATCGTTCAGTTTGTCGGCAGGGATACCCAGCACCTGAGTGCAGAATTCCTCGCCCAGGGTCCACTGGTTGAACACGAAACGGATGTCAAAGGCTTGCGCGAGTGCGGCATCGACCTTGGCCAGTTCCTTGGGGCCGAAGCCGTGACCGACAAGCGCAGTGTGGTTGACGCCCGGCGCGTTGCCGATGCTGCCATGACCGACGGCATAGGCGACGATCTCCGCCACCTCGGCCGTGCCGTAGCCCAGTTTCGCCAGCGCCGCAGGCACCGATTGGTTGATGATCTTGAAGTACCCGCCGCCGGCCAGCTTCTTGAATTTGACCAGTGCGAAATCAGGCTCGATCCCAGTGGTGTCGCAATCCATGACCAGACCAATGGTGCCGGTGGGCGCGATCACCGAAACCTGCGCGTTGCGATAGCCGTGCTGTTCGCCAAGACGCAGCGCCTCATCCCATGTGGTTTTGGCGATGTTGACCAACGCTTGCTGGGGGCAGTTTGCGTGGTCGAGCGGCACCGGCTTCACGGCAAGCGCCTCGTAGCCATCCGCCTTGCCGAAGGCGGCGTTGCGGTGGTTGCGGATGACGCGCAGCATGTGATCGGCGTTCTTGGCATAGCCGGGGAAAGCGCCCAATTCGCCCGCCATTTCCGCAGACGTGGCATAGGAGACGCCGGTCATGATCGCGGTCAACGCACCGCACAACGCGCGGCCTTCGTCGCTGTCATAGGAAAAGCCCATGTTCATCAGCAGCCCGCCGATGTTCGCATAGCCCAGCCCGAGCGTGCGGAAGTCATAGGACCGCTGCGCGATTTCCTTGGACGGGAACTGCGCCATCATGACCGAGATTTCCAGCGTGACGGTCCACAGACGCGACGCGTGCATGTAGTCTTCGACCATGAATTCGCCGTCCTGAAGGAAGGTCAGCAGGTTCATCGACGCGAGGTTACAGGCGGTGTCATCGAGGAACATGTATTCCGAGCAGGGGTTCGACCCCCGGATCGCGCCGTCTTCGGGGCATGTGTGCCAGTCGTTGACCGTATCGTGGTACTGGATGCCGGGATCGGCGCAGGCCCATGCCGCGTGGCCGACCTGCTCCCACAGATCACGGGCGCGGATGGTTTTCGAGACGCGGCCGGTGGTCCGGTCCAGCAGCTCCCAGTCGGCGTCTTTCTCGACGGCGTGCAGGAAGGCGTTGGTGACACGGATCGAGTTGTTGGAGTTCTGACCGGAAACGGAGCTATAGGCCTCTGAATCCCAGTCCGTGTCGTAGGTCGGAAATTCGATCGATGTGTGGCCCTGCTTGGCGTAGTCCAGAACTCGCTTGATGTAGGTTTCAGGGATCGCGCATCTTTTGGCGTCCCGGATTGCCGACTTGAGCTGCTCGTTCTTGGCGGGATCATAGGCATCCGCTTCGGCACCGTCCCACGCCTTGATCGCGGCAAAAAGCTTGTTCAGCTCGCGTTCGTGCATCTTGGAACCGGCGACGATGGACGCGACCTTCTGTTCCTCGATGACCTTCCAGTTGATGAAATCCTCGATGTCGGGATGGTCGGCGTCGACGATGACCATCTTGGCCGCGCGCCGCGTTGTGCCGCCCGATTTGATCGCGCCCGCCGCACGGTCACCGATCTTGAGAAAGCCCATGAGGCCCGACGACTTGCCGCCGCCCGACAGCTTTTCCCCCGCCCCGCGCAGCGAGGAGAAGTTCGTGCCGGTGCCGGAGCCGTATTTGAACAGACGCGCTTCGCGGACCCACAGGTCCATGATGCCGCCATCACCGACCAGATCATCGGCAACCGACTGGATGAAGCAAGCATGCGGCTGGGGATGCTCGTAGGAGGATGTCGACCGGGTCAGCTTGCCTGTTTTATAGTCGACGTAATAGTGACCCTGTGCCGGACCGTCGATGCCATAGGCCCAGTGCAGCCCCGTGTTGAACCACTGCGGCGAATTTGGCGCGCCGCGCTGGCTGGCAAGAATATAGCGCATCTCGTCATAATAGGCCTGAGCGTCAGCTTCGGTGGTGAAATAGCCACCCTTCCAGCCCCAATACGCCCAAGCTCCGGCCAGACGGTCGAAAACCTGCTTCGAGGACGTCTCGCCGCCCATCTCGGCACCCTCGGCGGGGACCGAACGCCACAGGAACTCGGGAACACCCTTTTCCTTGATCTTTTTGGTCGCCGAAGGGACGCCCGCCTTGCGGAAATACTTCTGCGCGATGACGTCGGATGCTACCTGGCTCCAGCTTGAGGGGACTTCGACGTTGTCGAGGTGGAAAACCACCGACCCGTCCGGGTTGCGGATCTCGGAAACCGTGCTCACGAAATCCAGGGCTGCGTAGGCATCTTTCCCGGATGTGGTAAATTTTCTTTCGATTTTCATGTCTGCTGCCCCAATTTTCCAGCACTTC
The DNA here is from genome assembly GCA_024636425.1 of Roseobacter sp. Taxonomy (GTDB): domain Bacteria; phylum Pseudomonadota; class Alphaproteobacteria; order Rhodobacterales; family Rhodobacteraceae; genus Sulfitobacter. Next base: position 4,640 of record JAGXHB010000233.1, on the reverse strand, counting down.
TATTCAATGAACGCCTCCGTCTTTGCGGGGCGCCACGGCGACATCGAGGACAGGTCGGCAAATCACCCTAGCCAGCGCGCCATACCGGGCCCGAAAAAAGGGCGGAAACGTGCAAAACTGCTGCGTTTGTTCAACCTGCCTGCTCGGCCCGACGCCTAGCGTTAACCACTAGATTTAGTGTCATGGCCTTCGATCTGCACAAACTGCAGCATGTAGCCCCACTCGGTCAACGGCTTTATTCCTCCGGATCCTCAAGATCAGGCTTGACCGTTTCGCAAATGTTTGACCCATGAGCCTGCGCAGTGATTCACCTGCTGGTTGAAGGAATTGATATGCACAGGCAGTCGAAAAATCCTTACCCGCGACGGGATGTGGATAACGCAATAATCCTGTTGGTTTAGCGCCGGCTTCTCACGCAAAGGATGAGATATCCCCAGACCCCGGCCAAAGCGTCTGGGGATAATCTGGGGATACTTTCCGGGTGAAAAATAGTGTGCATGAAATTCTGGCACACAAAATGTGGTGCACCGCAGTGGGCAATTCGGCAACACAGGATTCACATGCGAAAACGCAAATATAGCGTTCCAATCCGCAAATTGCAGATCAGTAACACTATATGTGGTTTATTATAAAAGTGGTCGGGGCGAGATGATTCGAACATCCGACCCCCTGTACCCAAAACAGGTGCGCTACCAGGCTGCGCCACGCCCCGACTGCGGCTTACTTAGCCATATGTGATTGGATTGAAAAGCCCTAACTTCACCAAAATCGACGGAATTAGCAGGGCCATGCCGGCTCTGAGGCGGCAAAGGCCGGATGCCGCAGTTCCGAGCCTTCGGTAATGCCCATACGGCGGGCCAGACCCCCGTTGATTTCCAGCACGGCAAGCATGTTGTCGCCGCCCGTGATCGGCGTTTCGTCCAGGGGCACGGCATTGCTGTGAATGTGTTGAACCACACCACGCGAATCAACAAACAGCATATCCAGAGGAATCAGCGTGTTGCGCATCCAGAAGCTCAGGGTTTGCGGACGTTCGTAGACAAACAGCATCCCCGAACTTGCGGGCATGCTCTCGCGGAACATCAGCCCCCGCGCGCGTTCGCCCACATCATCCGCAAGTTCGACGCTGAACCGCGCCTGCCCCCAGTCACCCCGCAACGCAACGGCACCGTCACTGCAGGCGGCCAACGCCCCCTGCCCGATGCCCATCACCACCGCTGTCAGAGCAGCAAAGCCTAGCTTTCGGCTTCTCCGTCCTGGTTCAGTCTGACTGCTTCCCATGCATGCACCTCTGCGGCCATCTTGCCGCGTTCACCCAAAATTACACGCAGCGCCAACGCCTCGCCCGGTTGAAGGTCGGACAGACCTGATTGGCGCAACACTTCGATATGCAGAAATATATCTTCGCTTTTCCCGAAGATATTTGCAAACCCGAACCCCTTGGACTTGTCGAACCACTTGACCCGTGCAGGCTCGATCGGGGCGGCCGCGACATCCTTCGGATCAACCCCCATGATGTCGGCAAGGGCCGCTGTTTCCATCGCCTGCGGTGGAGAGATCGCATGAACCTGCGTCGCCTGCACCCCCCGCTCCGTCTTATGCGCCGACACCTTGATCCGGGCCCCGTCCGCAACCGAGCTTTGGCCGTAATTGCGCAGCACGTTGACGTGCAACAGGATATCCGGCCCACCCTCGTCCGACAGCACAAAGCCGAACCCCTTGGTTGGGTCAAACCACTTTACCACGCCCGAAACTACCGGATCATTACATTCTATTTCTGACACAAATGTCCTTTGGTCTTTATCTCTGGTGCACCAAGGGGGCAAAAATCCCCCGTTCATTGCGCCCTACGGGTTCAATCTGGTGACAGTCCAAGCTGCAGCTATATCGGCACGACGCCAAACGAAACGATCATGCAGACGGAAATCACCGTCTGCCCAAAATTCAATCTCGACCGGGGTCAGACGGTATCCGCCCCAAAACGGGGGCCGGTCGGGATTGGTGCCCTTTGTTGCCGTGACCTTGGCAACCTCGGCCATCAGCGCGGCACGGCTCGCCAGCGGCTTCGACTGGTCAGACGCCCACGCTCCCAGTCGGCTTTTGAGCGAGCGTGACTTGTAGTAGTCATCGGCCTGAGGGCCATCCTCTCTCATGATCAGCCCACGCACGCGGATTTGCCGGCGCAAGGATTTCCAATGCACAACGAACGCGCCCTTGCCCGCCTGATCCAGTTCGGCGGCCTTGGCGCTGGTGTAGTTGGTATAGAAGACAAAGGCGTTCACCTCGATCTCCTTGAGCAACACCATCCGCGCATTCGGCATCCCGCCTGCATCAACCGTTGACAGGGCAATGGCATTGGGATCGTTGATTTCGACTTCCGTCGCATCCTGCAACCACCTTTGCGCAATCGCAAAAGGGTCGTCGCCTGCAAATATGCCCTTACGTTCTTCCATGATTCTCACAAACTTTCCGGCACGTATCTTCCGCTGCTCTTACCAAGTGTCTACGTAAAAAGACACACACTAACAACGAAAAGTCGCACCTATCAAATCCGACACACCCGTAGGTTGCGACAATCTGTCACGATCAGGTGTAGCCTTGCTGCCAAACAGCTGATGACATAAACCGGACTGTAATTCAGCGAGATAGTCGAAGGAAGTAAAATGGCAAATGACTTGATGGCCGGTAAGCGTGGACTGATCATGGGCCTTGCCAATGACAAGTCGATTGCTTGGGGCATCGCGCGCACACTGGCAGACGCCGGGGCGGAACTTGCGTTCTCGTATCAGGGAGATGCGCTGAAAAAGCGGGTTGATCCGCTGGCAGCGCAAGTGGGCAGCAATCTGGTGCTGCCGTGCGACGTAGGCTCGGAAGAGTCGATTGATGCGCTCTTCGATATGCTCAAGAAAAGCTGGGACAGCCTTGATTTCATTGTCCATGCGATCGGATTTTCCGACAAGAACGAACTGCGCGGCCGCTATGTCGATACCAGCCGCCGGAACTTTGCGATGTCCATGGACATATCGGTCTATTCCTTTACCGCCGTAATGCAGCGCGCCGAAAAGATGATGACCAAGGGCGGCAGTGCTGTAACGCTGACATACTATGGGGCCGAGAAGGTCATGCCGCACTACAACGTGATGGGCGTTGCCAAAGCCGCGCTCGAAGCGTCAGTTAAATATCTGGCCGAGGATCTGGGCAAGGACGGTATCCGTGTGAACGCCATCAGCGCCGGGCCGATCAAGACGCTTGCCGCATCGGGCATCGGCGATTTCCGCTACATCATGAAATGGAACGAATACAACTCGCCGCTGCGACGTAATGTCACGATCGATGATGTGGGCAAATCCGCGCTTTTCCTGCTCAGCGATCTGGGGTCCGGCACCACCGGGGAAAACCTTCATGTCGATGCCGGCTATCATGTGGTGGGCATGAAAGCCGTTGATGCCCCCGACATGGTGAAGGAATAGGCACATGAGCAAGGATCCCTCGCGCCTGCCCCATGAAAAGGGGTTTCACATCAGTTGGGACCAGATCCACCGCGACAGCCGGGCGCTGGCTTGGCGACTTGACGGGATGGGTCCGGACCAAGGCGGCTGGCGCGCCGTCGTGGCAATTACCCGCGGCGGCATGGCCCCCGCGATGATTGCCGCGCGCGAGCTTGATATCCGCACGGTGGACACGATCTCGATCAAATCCTACGACCATCAGGACCAGTCGGACGCTGTTGTGCTCAAGGCCCCTGATGCGGCCTTGATGGGCGACGGCACGGGTATTCTGATCATCGACGATCTGGTGGATTCCGGCAAGACGCTCGAAGTGGTGCGCAGACTTTATCCCAACGCCCATCTTGCGACGGTTTATGCAAAACCCAAGGGCCGGCCGCAGGTTGATACGTTCATTACCGAAGTCAGTCAGGACACCTGGATTTTCTTTCCGTGGGACATGGCGTTGCAATATGTCGAACCCTACCGCGGCAAGGAATGACGTCCCATAAAAGATTCCATGCCTTCGGCGAGGATTTCAGACCATTTGGAAAACGCGCACCGCGCCCTTCCTTCTCTGGCTCCTGAATACCCTCACCGAAGACATACCCCCCTTGCTACAGGAGACGGCCCAGATGTTGACCCGTACCGCGTCCACCTTTGCCCCGCCCGTGATGGAGGCGCGCCGCTGGCTTGCCGGTGTTGAGTTTCCTGCCGACCGCCCTTTGATAAATGTCAGTCAGGCAGCACCGGTCGAGCCGCCGCCACGGGCGCTGCGCGAGGTGATGGCCGATGTCGCGCTGACCCGTGACGACGCACATCTTTACGGACCCGTTCTGGGCATGTCAGAGCTGCGCGCTGAGCTGGCGGCACAGACATCGCGACACTATGCGGGAAACGTCCAGGCGGACCAGACTGCGATCACCTCCGGCTGCAATCAGGCTTTTGCTGCAGCCATCGCATCGCTCTGTGCCGAAGGGGATGAAGTAATCCTTCCAACCCCTTGGTATTTCAACCATAAAATGTGGCTGGACATGTCAGGCGTCACCGCCGTTACACTGCAAACCGGCGCGGATCTGCTTCCCGATCCCGACGCCGCAGCGGCCCTCATCACATCCCGCACCCGCGCCATCGCGCTGGTAACGCCCAACAATC
>JAGXHB010000232.1 GCA_024636425.1 Roseobacter sp. | reverse complement strand
GTGTCTGGCACCCCGCGCTTGACAACAAAGATCGCGACGGACGGCTTTCCATCCTTGTCGGCCTCGATGAATTTCAGGAACATTTGGGCGGTGCACTGACGATAACGCTCCTGAGCGAACTGGGTGTCGGAGTTGAAGTCAATGAAATCGACAGCGCGTTGATGGAGCAGGCGATGGCCTGGCTTAAGGCGCGCGAGCGCCACTGAATGAAACTTCCTGGCCAGCTTGGGCACCTTACATATTGCTTGAACATCCACCCGACCCAAACCTGGGAGGATGTTCGCGGGGCCTTGTGCGGGCCGGTTGCGGCCGTCAAGTCTGCCGTATCACCGACACAGCCCTTTGCAGTGGGATTGCGCTTTTCAGCCGAGGCATTGGCCGATCTGGAAGACCCGGGCAAGCGCCGACAACTGAAACGCTTACTGGATGAACAGGACTATCTTGGCATTACGGTGAATGGTTTCCCGTTTGGAAAGTTCCATAACGCCTCGGTGAAAGAAGAGGTCTATCAACCCGACTGGCGTAGCGCCCAACGGGTCGAATACACCAACGCATTGGCCGATTTGATGTCAGAGATCGCCCCTCAGGGGGAAATCATCAGTCTGTCCACGGTGCCTGGTACGTTCAAACCCCTTGGCGTGGGCGCCGAAGCACAGATGGCGGAAAACTATCTGCGAAGCGTGGCGCATTTGGTCAAGCTGCATGCCGAGACAGGTGTTCAAGTTGCCTTGGCAATCGAGCCTGAGCCATTTTGCTTTTTGGGAACCATCGCTGAAAGCATCGCATACTTTCAGCGCTATCTGTTTAGCGCTTCCGCAGTGACCCGGCTGGCGGGGCTGACCGGGCTCAGCGAAGCCAAGGCGCGTGAAGCCCTGCCCAGGCACCTTGGTCTTTGCTATGATGTCTGCCACGCTGCGGTGGAATACGAAGACCCCGCCGCCAGCATCCAGGCGCTGCGGGACGCGGGAATTCCCGTTCACAAGCTTCAGATCAGTGCGGCCTTGCGTATCCCGCACATCGGGCCGTCTGAGCGCGCCGCGCTTCAGGCCTACTGCGAACCCACCTACCTGCATCAGGTCAATCGCCGTCACGCAGATGGCCTGAAGATGCATAGTGATTTGCCAGAAGCTTTGGCCTTGGGAGAGCAGACAGACGGAGAAGAGTGGCGCATGCATTTCCACGTCCCAGTCTTTTTGGAAAACCTCGGGGCGTTTTCCTCTACACGTCGGTTTCTCGAAGAGATCCTTGCCCTGCACCGCGCTGACCCGATTTCAGCGCATTTGGAAATCGAAACCTATACATGGGACGTCATGCCGCGAGAAATCCGCAGCGCGACCGTTGACCGCGACATCGTGCGCGAGATGGAGTGGGTCTTGGAGCAACTGAGCCAATGAATTTACAAACCTTTCTGAACCTTGGCCGTGTCTCTAATTTGCCAACGGTGTGGACCAACGCCATTGCGGGGGCCGTGCTTGCCGGTGTCGCGCCTTTTGGTGAAATTGTTGTTGTGGGGCTGGCGCTGACGCTCTTTTACACCGGCGGCATGTGGTTGAACGACGCGTTCGACGCGAAGATTGATGCACAGGAGAGGTCAAATCGACCGATCCCCATGGGCCACGTCAAGGTCAAGACCGTGTTCGCCGGGGGCTATGCGATGCTGGCGGCCGGTATTGTCCTCGCCGCTTCGCTGGGGATCGCAGCTGGGATGATGGGCATCGCATTGGCAGGTGCGGTGATCCTGTATGATTGGCTGCACAAGCGCACGGTTCTAAGCCCAGTCATCATGGGCGTGACGCGGTTTTTCTGCTACCTGTTGGCGGCGGCGGCTGTTGCGGAAATTACCGGCAGCGTGCTGTGGGGTGCCTTGGGTCTTTTGGCCTATATCGTCGGCCTAACCTATGCGGCCAAGCAAGAGGCCTACGATAGGCTTGATAGGGCCTGGCCGCTCGCCGTGCTTGCGTTGCCCTTACTATTCGCACTGTCGCAGGCATGGGGCAGTGCCCTGGGGCTGTCGATCTGGGGCGGCTTGCTGGTTCTTGTCGCCATTGCCCTGCGGCTGCTGTTCAGGCGCAATCGCGGGGATGTGCCCAAGGCCGTGGTGACGCTGATTGCCGGAATATCCCTATATGATGCCGTGTTAATCGCCGCTTCGGGGTTTCCGTCACTCGCGATTGTCGCGGTGGCCGGTTTCGCCCTCACACTGCTGTTGCAACGTCTGGTGTCCGGCACCTGATCGTCAGTCAAAGATGTGATTTAGCACTAAGGCTTTGAAGTCGGTCGCCTCGACCGGACCCTCTGGCATCAAATCCGCCTCTGACGATATCACCAACGGCCCCTGGTCCGGATCGTCGGTGATGCGGCCGTGGGTGCCCTTGACCAATGTGGTGTCGCTGGGTGAGATGATGTCCAGCAACTGCCGTTGTCCCAGCTTGCGTTTTGCCAGCTTGATGCCGGTGGTCAGCAGCGGGAGTTTGATCTTGGGATCCACGAACAGTTCAACCGGATCATAGCCAGGTTTGCGGTGGATATCGACCATACGGGCGAAATCCGGGGCCTTGTCGTCATCCAACCAGTAATAATAACTGAACCATCGATCGGCTTTGCTGATCGCGACCAACTCGCCCGATCTGGGGTGGTCAAGGCCATTGGCTTTTTTGGCCTCTTCGCCCCATACCTCTTCGACGCCTTCCAGGCCCTGCAACAAAGCTGCGACTTCGTCGATGAGCTTGGGATCTTTGACATAAATATGCGCGATCTGGTGGTCAGCGACGGCGAAAGCTTGGGAAGCGCCGGCATCAAGTATCTCGCGCCCGAACTCTTCTGGTCGGACCGCCAGCAATCCATTGCTGCGCAACATGCGGTTGATGTGTACCGCGTCGGTCGCCTTGGTGATCCCATATTCGGAGACAACGATCACCCGTTGCCCAGTCCGGTCCGCATGTTCGATCAGCTCTCCGCAAAGGTCGTCGATCTCCCTTAGGTCCTTCTGCAGGCGGGGGTGTTCCAGATCCGGACCAAGACGTTGAAGATTGTAATCGAGATGGGGCAAGTAGGTCAGCGTCAACGTCGGAGATCGCGTCTCCATCACGTGCAACGTCGCCTTTGTGATCCAGGCCGAGGAGGTAATATCCGCCAGCGGTCCCCAGAATTTGAACAATGGAAACTGCCCTAGTTTGGCATCGAGTTCGTCATGCAATTCGGCGGGATAGGCGTAGTGATCGGGTATTTTGCGACCGTCGGCCGGATACATGGGCCGCGGTGTCGCCGACCAGTCGGCGGTGGAGTACATGTTATACCACCAGAACATCTTGGCGCAGGTGAAGGCGGGATCGCGCGAACGCCCCGCCTCCCAGACTTTCTCGCCAGCGACCAGCTGGTTAGGCTGCCGCCACAACATCACTTCAGCCAAGTCGCGAAAGAACCACCCGTTTGCCACTGCGCCGTGTCCTGAGGGCGGAAGCCCGGTCAGCAAAGTCGACTGCGCCGTGCAGGTTACCGCAGGCGTAACTGTATTTAACGGTCGCATCGCGCCGCGGGCGGCAAGTCGTTTTAAATGGGGCGTGTGCACCCCAACAAGATGAGGGGCGAGCCCGACAACAAGAATGACCAAAGTGCGTTGCATTTTGCTACATTGGCGGGCAGCCGACGAGATGTCCAGATGATCCCTGAGGGGGCGAGTTAAAACATAGTATCAGGGCCAAATCCACTTTCCGGCTGGTGCGATGCCGTGTGACTCGTATAACTTGACGTTAGGGTAGACTAGGGGGATCGATGACCGAAACGGCAGCACGGCTTCTTAGCAACTGGATCGTAGCGCAGGTGCCCCAACATGCGGATTGGCTGACCCAATCGCTTGAAGGATTGGCGCAGGGCGCCCCTGATCGGGATCTCTATATTTTTCTGGGACTGGCGCCGCGCAAGCTTGGCAAAGCGGATCTAGTGCTGAATGCCGCAGATTTGGCCAATGCTAATGCCGCTAGGGCAGGCTGGAGCCCAAGCGGTTGGAGCGTCGACGGTGCCGCACGCGTTCTGGCCTTGCTGACGGCGACGTCGAACCGTCCCTTCGCAGAACGATTCAAGGATTTACGCCGCACGTCCGATGTCGCCGAGATGATCGCCCTTTATCGGGGGCTTCCGTTGTACCCCGAACCCGAAGCGTTGGATTTCGAAGTCGGCGAAGGGCTGCGGTCAAATATCCGCGCGGTCTTTGAGGCAATCGCCCACCACAATCCATTTCCCCAAGATCATTTCGACGATCACCGGTGGAACCACATGATCCTCAAGGCTTTGTTCGTCGGAAGTGAGTTATCCCCCATCCTTGGGCTCCGCGAACGGGCCAACCTCGAACTGGCGCGGATCTTGGTGGACTATGCTGAGGAACGATGGGCCGCAGGGCGCGCGGTGACCGAAGAATTATGGATCCCGGTGCGCCCCTTCGCAGACGACCCAGCAATACGCGACAAGCTGGCCGACGCCATAGGCAAAGGGCACCTGACTGAGGAGGGTTTGCTATGATGTTTATCGATCCCCATGCTCATATGATTAGCAGGACGACTGATGACTATGAAGCGATGGCCGCTGCTGGCGTCGTCGCCCTGATCGAACCCGCCTTTTGGGTCGGACAGCCACGGACCTATGTCGGCACCTATGTGGATTACCTGTCGTCCATCGTCGGCTGGGAACGTTTTCGCGCCAGTCAGTTTGGCATCCGCCACTACTGCACCGTCGGGCTGAACTCAAAGGAAGCCAACAACGAAGAGCTCGCCGAAGGTGTGATGGAATGGCTGCCACGCTTTGCCCTGAAGGAAGGCGTCGTCGCCATTGGCGAGATCGGATATGACGAACAGACAGCCCTTGAGGACAAGTATTTCCGGCTGCAACTGGCCCTTGCCAAGGAGCTGAACCTTCCCGTCATGGTTCACACTCCGCATCGTGACAAAAAACGCGGAACGTCACGATCAATGGATGTGTGCGAAGAGATGGGCCTAGACCCATCAATGGTGATCATTGACCACAATAATGAAGAAACCGTCGCCGAAGCCTTGCAACGCGGGTATTGGGCCGGGTTTTCGATTTATCCATCCACCAAGATGGGCAACGTCCGCATGGTTGAACTTCTTAAGCAATATGGTGGCGAACGGATTATCGTAGACAGCGCCTGCGACTGGGGCATCTCGGACTGTCTTGGGGTCGCCAAAACTGCACAGCTGGCGCTCCAAAGCGGTATTCCGCCCGAAACTGTTCACAAAGTCTGCTATCAGAACGCGCTGGATGCCTATGGCCAGTCCGGTCAGATGAACGAGCAAGACTGGCTCAATCCGCCTCCAATCGATCAGCGCACCGTCTATGAAGGGAATTCTATTCTGCGGGGAGGGCGTGATCCCAAGATCGAAGCCCCCGGCGAGCGGCGTGCCGGGCAGATGTTGATTGAATAGCCGCGCATGATACGGCTGTTGCTTTTCGTTCTGTTCCTCGTGGGCGTTTCAGTCTTACCGTTCTTAATCTGGGGCCGCGAGATAGAAGCTAACCTGTCTCAAGCAGGTGCTGTCGAATGGGTGCGCGGATTTGGGACCTGGGCTTGGTTGGTGGGTATCGCTCTGATTGTCGCCGACATCGTCCTGCCAGTACCGTCATCTGCGGTGATGGCCGCGCTTGGTATCGTCTATGGGCCTTTTGTCGGCGGAATATATGCGGCATCAGGGTCGATCTTGGCAGGGCTCGTCGGGTATGGTGGTTGCCGGTTGATCGGGCCCAATGCCGCGCGTCGTCTGGCCGGGGCCAAAGGGTTTGCGCAGGCACGGCTGTTATTCGACAGTTACGGCGGCTGGATGGTGGCAGGTTCGCGCTGGTTGCCGGTATTGCCGGAAACGATCTCGTTTCTGGCTGGGCTTACCGCTATGCCTTTTGCGCGTTATATCGCAGCGCTGGCCTGCGGGGCAGTCCCTTTAGGCTTCGTATTCGCGACGGCGGGATATCTTGGATCTGACAATGTATTGCTGACTATGGTGTTGAGCGCGCTTGCTCCGGTCTTTTTGTGGTTTGTCGTGCGGCCCTTTTTGGTGACCGCACGACCCGAGAACTGACGGTTTTGAATTTGCCAGTTACGGGGAGAACCCCGGCGCTTTCACGTAGCTCACGATTTGCCGGATTTCTTCGACGGTATAGGTGTCGCGCCACGCGGGCATTTTCTTGAACCCTTTGTAGACCCGCTTAAACACAAATTCGGGCTTATACTTGGCTGGTTTCAACTTTGGTGCCTTGCCCGGATAGGCTTTGAAGCCATGGCAATGGGTGCATTGAGCGTACCAGAATTCCTTGCCCGCTTCGATATTTTTCGGGTCAGTCAGGTACGCTTCACTAAATTCTTGGGCCGCGATGACGTCCTCCACCGACATTTCGGGGGTCTCGGCCTCTGCCTCATTTGCTTGGGCCTGGTCAGCGGTTGGCTGGGTGCTGGCGTCTGCGTCCGGGCCTTGTGATGCCAAATACGCAGCAACGTCGGTGCGCTCCTTGTCATCTTTCAGCTTGAATGACATTTTTGAATTGGCACCGCTATCTTCCAAATAGTCACGCAAGAATTGTTTGGGGTCTTCCAGATATTCTGCCAGTAACTCTTGCGTCCACATTAGGCCTTTCTCCCCGGCCAAGACCATGTCTTTGCCATACTGGTACCCTTCGCCCGTGCCCGCTTGGCGTCCAATGACATCGGTTAGGACCGGCCCGACCTTGTTCTTGGCACCTTCGCCGATAGCGTGACAGGCAACACATTTCTTAAAGGTCTTTTCGCCCGCGGTCGCATCCTGCGCAAATGCGGGAGCGACGAGCAGTGACGCAACAACTGCAATTGTAAACATATACAGAGACTTGAGCATGATCGCTCCTGTGTTGATAGTGGCAGTTAGGTCGTTTGAGGGGCAAGTCCCGCTGGCCAAATACCAGCGGGACTTTAGAACCCTCTGGGGTGCCTCAGTTCGCTGGAACGATCTTGTAGATCGTGTCTAGCGTGCCATTCGGGCCAGTTGTGATTGACGTCAACGCGTAAACCTCGCCGTCAGCATCCTGCGCAAAGGCTAGGATATATGGCGTGTTACCATCCATATTCGCAACCGTAGCAACTTCCATCGACCATGTACCGTCATCTGCTTCTGTGCCGATAAAGATCTGACCGTCCATTGCGGCAAAGCTCTTGGACCAATCACCAAAGATATACTTTCCCTGCCAATCGGCATTAGCGCCACGGTAGACATATCCACCGGTGTTCGAGATGCCATTACAACCGTTGGGTTGCGCAGTGCAGTTTGCGTATTCGATGATCGGATCGGTCAAGCCTTCTTCATCGCAGGTCGCAGGGTGGTTATCTGGCGCCTCAAAGTCAAAGCACTTCGACCCTTCTTTGCGGCGCCAGCCATAGTTGCCGCCCTTTACGATAATGTCCTGCTCTTCGTAGCTGTTCTGTTGTACGTCGCCGCAGAAAAGACGCCCGTCGGAGGTGTCGAATGAACAGCGCCATGGGTTGCGCAAGCCATACGCCCAGATTTCTGGCGCAGCTTCGTCATTATCGACGAACGGGTTATCAGCCGGAATTGAATAGTTGTTGCCATCGGCTGGCGTGTTGACGTCAATCCGTAGCATCTTGCCGTGCAGAACCGACAGATCCTGCCCGTTGCCTTCCGTCACGTTGTGACCGATACCCCAGTCATTGGCATATCCACCGTCACCGGTTGAGATATAGAGCATCTTGTCGGGACCAAATCCGATCCAATGGCCATTGTGGTTGAACTGCGGCCAGTCGATCTCGGTGATGGTCCGCCCCGATTTGCGGTCCGCGACATTGGGATCGTCTGCGGAGACGGTGTATTCTTCAACGGTGTTCGTGTGATCCCACCAGAACATCTTGCCCAAGTCACCCTGGAAGTTGGTGTTCGCGGAATAGGCTACATAGAATTTGCCGTTGGTTGCGAAGTCGGGGTGAAAGGTCAATCCGAGCAAGCCACGTTCGTCGAAGTCATGAAACTGCGTCACAATCTTGTTTCGGATATCCAGAAACGGGGTGGGCAGCAGGTTGCCGTCCTTGTCGATGATCTTCACGCGACCAAATTGTTCGATCACGAATTTGCGGTCGTCCCCCGCAGGTTGCACCATCGCCAGAGGCGCATTCAGACCTGTAACATAGGGTTCAAGATTGATTTCTAACGCAGTGGCAGCGGAGACGGTCCCAAATGCTAAGCAGGTGCTTAGGGCGAGCCTCCCTAAAAAGGAATTGGTAGATAACATCACTTCTCTCCCAGTTCGAAAACGTTTATTTTTGCGGAGTGTCGATCCGATACCGCCCAGCAGCTGGGCCATACTCGTTTACGTTAGGTAACGGGATGTATTCTGACAACTGTTTTGATTTTTCCTGATTCCGAGTCCAATTCAGAAAGATTCAGAGGTGTTAGCATAGGGCGACGCTAGTGCTGCTTCCTCTCCGTATCAACAGATATGCGGGCACCGTAAATTTGTGCACGGACTGCGTTGATCTCGGATGGGCAGGCCCAGGTTGAACGGGGTCCGTTACGCTGCCGACTGCCTCAGACCTTGCAGCCAAGCACAATCAGGCGATCAAGACCGCGGGTCTTCGTGATCCGCTTCCAGCGGGAACACCGCAGGCGATGCCGGCGAGGGCGCGAAATGCACTTTGCTTGTGCGGCGCACGCCGGCGTCGATGATCAACCTGAAGACCGCTAATACCCCCAGCGCGAACAGCACCACACCAATGAACAAAAACAAGCCCCCAGCGTTGCTTCCCCTCATAAGAAACGACGCGGTGAGCGCCCCGATGGTTGCCCCAATGCTAAACGCCAGCAACCGTCCGCCGCTGGTTTCCATCATGCGTGAATTCGGGACGTAGTCGTTGGCATGGGAAATACACAGCGCAAAGATCGGGATCATCAGCGCCTCGTGCGCCACCGCCAAGGCAAGCGGCGGTGAGCCCCTTGGCACCATAGACAAAACAGCCAATGGTGAAGCCTCCGGAGTAGGCAGTGCTCAAAACGCCAATCAAAGCGGTCGAATAGCCCTCTCGCCGTACCCGGATAGGTAAAAGGGTTTGGAATAACCCGTCGCCTGCGAACAGCAGCGCTGCGCAGATCAGGATCGTAATGATTGCCACAGAGGACAAGTTTTGTCGGGGCTCTGTCGCCGCTGATAGATGACCGCAATCTGCCCATCGCGTAAGGCGGCGGACAGTTTTCCACCCGCGCTTCGGTTGCTCCGGCCTCCTGAAATCATCAGATAGACTTTCAGGGCTTATTTCAGGCTTCCCTTGAGTTCGACCCCGCCATAGCTTTCCCATCACAGGTGCAACGACAAGCGTACGACAACAGCCACATCGACAGATGTATAATGCGTACTGATGCGAGTAAAAATAATGAACAAAACAGACCGCCCATTGCTGACAAACAGCCATTGGGGTGTTTGCCGACCTGAAGTTGTCGAAGGGCGGTTGCGTGGACTTCATCCTTTTAGCGAAGATATCGATCCATCGCCCATTGGGCCGGGGATCGTTGATGTAATTGACGGGCCCACCCGGATCACGTGTCCGATGGTGCGGCAAGGGTGGCTGGAAGGTCGGCGCAAAACAGGAAGAGGCGTTGAGCCCTTCGTCAGGGTGAGCTGGGAAGAGGCTAACGCGCTTGTTGCTCAAGAACTGGAACGGGTGCGCAGCGATTTTGGCAATCAGGCGATTTTTGCCGGATCATACGGGTGGGCTAGTGCCGGACGGTTCCACCACGCTCAGAGCCAACTCAAGCGGTTCCTGAATTGCATCGGTGGCTTCACCAGGTCAGTTAATACTTACAGCTATGCCGCTGCCGAAGTTGTGGTTCCGCATGTTCTCGGCTCATTCATGGGCATGGTCTCCAACACAACCGGCTGGGAGTCCATTGCACAGGATTGCACGCTCTTTGTAGC
>JAGXHB010000231.1 GCA_024636425.1 Roseobacter sp. | reverse complement strand
TCGCGATGACCATCTCCCCCTTGGGCCTTGATCCCACGCAGTGCTTTATCGGCGGAGCTTGGGTGCCGTCGTCTTCGACCGAGCGGCTGACGCTGATAAATCCGTCCGATGGGTCCGCCCTTTGTGACATTGCGCGCGGCTCCGACGAAGACATCGACCGCGCCGTCATTGCGGCAGATGCGGCCTTGCAAGGCGATTGGGGGCGCGCAACGGCGGCCGAGCGGGGACGGATGCTGGCGCGCATCGGGCAGCTGGTGCTGGAAAACGTTGACGACCTGACCCGGCTCGAGGCGCTGGATGTCGGGAAGCCGCTCAAGCAGGCCCGCGCCGATGTCATCGCGCTGGCCCGTTATATGGAGTTCTACGCCGGTGCCTGTGACAAGCTGCACGGGCAGACGATCCCCTATCTGGACGGCTATACCGTCTATACCCTGCGCGAACCGCATGGCGTGACGGGGCATATCATCCCGTGGAACTATCCGATGCAGATCATTGGCCGATCGGTCGGCGCTGCGTTGGCCATGGGAAACGCCGCCGTTCTGAAACCCGCCGAAGAAGCCTGCCTGACGGCACTGGCATTTGCCGAAATCGCGCGCCGTGCCGGTCTGCCGGATGGCGCGCTGAATGTCGTGCCGGGCCTCGGAGCCGAAGCAGGGGCTGCCCTGACCCGGCATAAGGGGGTGCATCACGTGTCGTTCACAGGCTCCGTCGGTGTCGGCAAGTTGATTCAGGAGACGACGGCGCGCAATGTGGTGCCGGTCACGCTGGAACTGGGGGGCAAGTCGCCGCAACTGGTGTTTGACGATGCCGATATTGAGGCAGCACTGCCGTTTCTGGTGAACGCGGGTATCCAGAACGCGGGCCAGACATGTTCTGCCGCGTCGCGGATTCTGGTGCAGCGCGGCGTCTATGAGCGTGTCGTGACCGAAATGGGCAAGCGCTATGACGCGTTCCGCGTGGGTCCGGCGCTTGATGATCTTGATGTCGGCCCGCTGATCTCAACCCGTCAGAAGGCCATCGTAGAAGGCTATCTGGCCAAGGGGACAGGTCTTGAGACAGTCGGTCGGGGCCAGATCAGCGACAGCGCGCCCGCCGACGGTGCCTATGTCGCACCGACACTTTTTGCAGGCGTGGCCCCTGATCACGTGCTGGCCCAGGAAGAAATCTTTGGCCCTGTGCAGGTCATCATCCCTTTCGACACCGAAGATGACGCGGTCCGGATCGCCAACGGCACCGACTTTGGCCTTGTCGCCGCCGTCTGGTCGCAAAACGGCGCGCGGCAGATGCGGCTGGCCAAGCGGCTGCGCGCCGGTCAGGTGTTTTTGAACAACTACGGCGCGGGCGGGGGGGTCGAACTGCCCTTTGGCGGCAGCGGCCTGTCGGGTCATGGCCGCGAAAAGGGGTTCGAGGCGCTGTACGGTTTCTCCACCCTCAAGACGGTTGCGGCGTTTCACGGGTAAGTTTTCCCTTCACAAACGCGGTGACTGGTTGTAGCTACGTCGTCACTTTGGTCCGGGCGGTTCGCCGGTCGGATAATAGGGAATGTGGTGCGGCATCTGCCAATTCCACGACTGCCCCCGCAACTGTAGGCGGCGAGCGACACCGGCATAAACCACTGTCATGCACGCATGATGGGAAGGTCCGGTTCAGCTTTGACCCGCAAGTCAGGAGACCTGCCAGAGTGATCACCCTGCTGAGAGCGCGAGGGGCGCATCGGCTGCGGATTCTCCGCTGTGGTGGCTTCACCGTCTGCGGGGGGCAATATAGGTCCCTTAACCGACACCTTCGACGTCAAACGACCCGAGATCGGGCGTTATCCTAGGGACATCAGATGCTTAGAACATCGCTACTTTCCTCAGCCGCCATAGTGGCTTTGTCTACATCCGCTTTTGCGCAGGAACTGGCACTGGAAGAAATTGTCGTATCGGGCAGCTTGTCCCCAGTGGCCAGAGGGCAGACAGGTGCCACCATCGAGATTGTCGAGGGCCGCGATCTGAGAGGCAAAAATTCGTCGGTTATCCAACGCCTTGACCGCCTTCCTGGCGTGAGCTCGACCGCCAATGGCGGGCTGGGAGCGAGCAGTGCGATACAGGTGCGCGGTCTTCCTGCGCGCTATGTTGTGGTCCGTCTTAACGGGATCGACATGAACGATCCTTCAGGCACCCAGAGCGTGTTCGACTTTGGTGCACTTACCCCGTCGGGTATTGACCGCATAGAAGTGCTCAAAGGCTCACAATCCGCGCTTTACGGGTCCGAGGCGATTGGCGGGGTGATTGACATCACCACCTACCGTCCCAGCGAACTTGGCGTCTCGGGACGCTTTGATGGCGAGGTCGGCAGCTTTGGCACGACATCCGGCACTCTCAATCTTGGGCTTTTGACGGATCGGGCCGAAGTGGCGCTCAGCTACGGGCGGATTGTGACAGATGGGTTCTCAGCGCGCGCCAATGATGACGAGGATGACAGCTTGCGCCAGACCACGGTGTCGCTGACGGGCAGCTATGCTGTCACTGACGCCTTGACCTTGGGCGCTGCGGTCAACTGGCGCGACTCCGTCTCGGAGATTGATCGCTCGGCCACTGATAACTCTGGCCAGAATTTTGCTGAGGAATTGGGCGCGAGAGTGTACGGCGAATTGGTCACTGGCGCTGTTACCCATACGCTGTCTTATTCATATTTCGATATCGAGCGGCGTGATCCCAATGGTTTCACAACGAGTTTTGCCGGAGATCGCAGGCGTCTCTCCTATCTTGGGACTGCTGACCTTTCTGATTTATACACGCTGAACTTCGGTCTCGATCGCACCGAAGAATCATTCGATTCGGGCGTCGAAAGCGGCAGTGAGGACACTGTGTCGGCTCAAGTGGAATTGCTGTTCCAGCCGCTGGACAGTGTCGATCTGTCGGCCGCATTGCGTCACGATGACAACTCGGCCTTTGGCGGAAAAACCACAGGCCGTCTGGCCGCGGCATGGCGCGCCCAAGACGATCTGACGTTCCGTGCTGTGCTGGGGACGGGGTTTCGCGCCCCCTCGCTTTATGAGCGGTTCAGCGTCTATGGTGATGCAAACCTCACGCCAGAGCAAAGCCGCAGCTTCGATCTTGGGGTTGAAAAGAGCTATGGCGCGTTGGCCTCGGTAAAAGCCACGTTGTTTTATATCGAAATCGACGATCTGATCCAGTTTGACGGTGCCTCGACAGTCTGCTCCAGCGGGTTTGGCTGCTACAATCAGGTGCCAGGAACGACCACGTCCAAGGGCCTTGAGCTATCGGGGGAGTACGCTCTGAGTGATGCGACGCGTCTTTTCGGCAATTACACCTACACGAGTGCAAAAACTGACAGCACGCGTCTGGCGCGCACACCACGTCACGAACTGGTTTTGGGCTTTGACACGCAACTCATGGGTGCCCTGAATGCGGGCATGGATGTGCGCTATGTCGCGGATGTTGAGGCCAGTCCCTTCGCACCCGTAGATAACAAAGTGGGCGATTTCACGGTGGTCGGCGCGAATGTCAGCTATGATTTCAGCGACACCACGCAAGCTTACCTGCGGGTCGAGAACTTGTTTGACGAAGACTACGAGACGGCTGGTGGATTTAACACGCCCGGCCGTTCAGCCTATGTCGGTCTTCGTGCGAGCTTCTAGGGCCAGCTTGACCGAAAAGGGCGGGGGCGCAGTACCGCCCGCGCCTGCGCTTGGCACCTTACCGTTCAGGCGCGGGCGGATCATCAGGTGTGCTAGGTTGTTCATCCTGGCCGGTCGTCGCCCCTCTCTCAGCGCCAAACCGGGCGAGGCGGGCAGGATATGACCCGTCTGACCTTTGTTCTGCTGACGGTCTTGCTGGCGCTGTTTCTTGCGGCGCTGGTGATTGGTCCTGCGAACCTCACGCCGGGGCAAAGCCTGCGCGCGCTGGTCTTGGGGGGGGACGGCCCGATGCCGGTGGTGATGCGGGAAATCCGTCTGCCGCGCGCCCTTCTGGGTGTGATGATCGGCGCGTCGCTGGGGCTGGCCGGTGCTGCGATGCAAGGCTACCTGCGCAATCCGCTGGCAGATCCGGGGCTGATCGGTGTGTCGGGCTCTGCCGCTTTGGGGGCGGTGCTGGCAATCCAGACCGGGCTGGCGGCGGCCATGGCGCTGGCACTGCCGGTGATGGCCCTTGGCGGCGCATTGGTGGGCGTGTTTCTGGTGCTGCTGCTCGCGGGCCCGCGCGGATCGTCGTTGACGCTGATCCTTGCGGGGATCGCGATCTCGGCCTTTGCGGGCGCGCTGACGTCGCTGGTGCTGAACCTGTCACCAAACCCCTATGCGGCGAGCGAGATCGTCTTCTGGATGATGGGATCGCTAGCAGACCGGTCGATGGTGCATGTCTGGATCGCGCTGCCGCTGATCGTGATCGGCGCGCTGATGCTGGCAAGTCTGTCACGCGGGCTTGATGCGCTGACCCTTGGCGAAGACG
Source organism: Roseobacter sp. (assembly GCA_024636425.1). GTDB lineage: Bacteria > Pseudomonadota > Alphaproteobacteria > Rhodobacterales > Rhodobacteraceae > Sulfitobacter. Next base: position 2,268 of record JAGXHB010000231.1, on the reverse strand, counting down.
CGGCCGAAGCGATGGGAATCAACCTTTACCGCCTGCGCCTGACGCTGATCTTTGGCACGGCGGCTGTGGTCGGGGCCTCGACCGCCGTTGCGGGGGCCATCGGGTTTGTGGGGCTCGTCGTGCCGCACCTGCTGCGCCCGTGGGTCGGTGCGCGTCCGGGCGCGCTTTTGGGAGCCTCGGCGCTTGGCGGGGCCGCGATGATCCTTGCGTCGGACATTCTGGTGCGTGTGATCCTGCCCGAACGCGATCTCAAGCTTGGGGTCATCACGGCGATTGTGGGCGCACCGCTGTTTCTGCATCTGATCTACCGCACCCGAAAGGAGAGCATATGACCCTGCTGTCCTTGCGTGCCTTCGGTGTGAAACGCGGTGCCAAGCAGATCCTTGAGGGCGTTGATCTGTCCGTTCAGGCGGGCGAGGTCGTGGGGCTGATCGGTCCCAACGGGGCGGGAAAGACCACGCTGATGCGCGCGGCTTTGGGGTTGATCCCTGCGACCGGCACCAGTTCACTGGCAGCGATGACCGCCCGCGAGAGGGGCCGTACCGCTGCCTGGATGCCGCAATCGCGCGAAATCGCATGGCCCGTGGATGTAGAAACCGTGGTCCGGCTGGGCCGCACCCCGCACCGCAGCACTGCGCAAAAGCTGTCTGCGACCGACGCCGATGCCGTGGCGCGTGCGATCACGCGGATGGGGCTGGACGACTACCGTCACCGCACGGCCACGCAGCTTTCGGGCGGCGAACAAGCGCGGGTGCTGATTGCACGGGCGCTGGCGCAGGAAGCGCCTTTGCTGATGGCGGACGAACCCACTGCGGGGCTGGACCCCGCCCATCAGATCGCCACGATGCAGACCTTCACCGCCCTTGCCCGCGAGGGGCGGTCCGTGCTGGTATCCTTGCACGATCTGGGGCTTGCCGCGCGCCACTGCACGCGGCTGGTGATCCTGCACAACGGGGGCATTGCGGCAGACGGTGATCCGCGCGATGTTCTGGAACCGGGCCTTGTGCGCGATGTTTTCGGCATCAGCGCCCATTTCGAAATGACGCCAAACGGTATCGTCTTTCAACCGCTGGAGGTTCTTTCATGACGCCACAAATGCTTGAATTCCTGAACACCGGCGGCCCTGCGCTCTGGGCGATCGGCCTCTTGTCGGTGCTGGTGCTGGCCATCGTGCTTTGGAAGCTCTGGCGGCTTTCGATGATGGGTGCATGGTCAACCGGACAGGCCGAGGCTTTGGCCAACGGCCAGACCGTCGCGACCCCCAGTGGCATCAGGGCGCGCTTCGTGGCGGACGTGCTTGCCGCGCGGCGGCTTCCCGATGCGCTGGCCCGCGAAGAGGTTATGCGACTTGGTGCCCGCGTGCTGACGCGCCTGCGCAGCGGTTTACGCCCGCTTGAACTGATCGTGACGATCGCGCCGCTGATCGGCCTTCTGGGGACTGTCATGGGCATGATCGAGGCGTTTCAGGCGCTTGAAACAACAGGCGGGCAGGCCGATCCGTCGGTGTTGGCCGGCGGCATCTGGGAGGCGCTTTTGACCACCGCCGCCGGCATGGGTGTCGCGATCCCGGCGGCCATCGCGCTCAGCTGGTTCGAAGCAATAGCAGAGCGTGTGCAGACTGACATGGAAGACCTTGCCACGCGGGTCTTTACCCAAGGCGCGAAAGCGGCCTGATGTTTGCCTTTGCTCCCCCACGGCGCAGCCGCAGGCCCAGCCTCACACCGATGATTGATGTGGTGTTCCTGTTGCTGGTGTTCTTCATGCTGGCGTCCCAGTTTGGCAAGGATACCGCGTTGCGCCTGTCTGGCGCGGGAGGCGGGCAAGCCTATGCCGGGCCGCCGCGCCTCGTTGAAATCGCGCCCGATGCGCTTGCGCTGAACGGGGCCCCCGTACCGCTGGAAGGGTTGGCCGATGGGCTGGCCCCGCTGATGGCAGACCCGGGCGATACGGTCGTTCTGCGAGGGCGGGAGGGGGCGGATGTCCAGCGTCTGCTGGATGTGGCGGGCGTTCTGCGCGCCGCAGGTCTCACGGCCCTGACTGTGGTGGAGTAGCAAGATGCGTTTTGCCCGTCCCGCCCGCCGCACCATGCCCGAATCCATCGTTCCAATGATCAACGTGGTGTTTCTGCTGCTGATCTTCTTCATGATGTCGGCCACCATCAGTGCGGCACCACCCTTTGATCTGACCTTGCCCCAGACCGAAGAAGCCGACGAAATAGCGGGGGACGACACGCTTTATCTTTCGGCGGACGGAACGGCAGCCTATCAG
>JAGXHB010000230.1 GCA_024636425.1 Roseobacter sp. | reverse complement strand
GCGGGCGAGATCACCAATGTCTTTTCAATCAGCGGCTTTGGGGCTGACAACCGCGGTTTCATGGTGTTCACCCTTGCCCAATGGCAAAACCGCGACCGCGGCCAGCAAGAGATCGTAAACGAGATCAACGGCAAGCTGCGCCAGATCATCGGCGTGCGGGCCTTTGCGATCCAGCCGAATTCGCTGGGTATCCGCGGTGCCGGCCGTGGGTTGGCCTTTAGCATCACCGGCAACAGCTACGACCAGCTTTCGGATGTCGCCGAGGAGATGGTGGACCGTCTGCGCGAGATCCCCGAAATGGGGCAGGTGCAGCTTGAATACGAGCAGACCCAACCGCAGCTATTCGTCCAGATCGACCGTGCCCTGGCCGCTGATCTGGACATCGACATCACCGGTTTGGGACAAGCCCTTCAGGCGCTGCTGGACGGGCGCACGGTGGGGTCTGTCTTTATCGACGACAAGGCGTTTGATGTGCAGATGCTGTCGACAACCGACCCGATCAACGATCCGGGCGATCTTGAGAACATATTTGTCCAGTCCGGTGCGGGCCTTATGGTGCCGATGTCCAGCTTTGTGACACTTGAGGAACGCGCCGTCGCTCCTGAACTGTCACGCGAAGAGCAGAACAGGTCGGTTGAAATGACGGCCGGTCTGACGTCGGATCTGTCGCTGGGCGATGCGTTGGCGCAGGTACTTGAAATCGGCGACGAAGTCCTGGGCGATGAAAACCGCATCGTGCCGCTGGCAGAGGCTGCGACGCTGGATCAGACAAACTCGGCCATTGTGCTGACCTTTGGGTTTGCGATCCTTGTGGTGTTTCTGGTGCTTTCCGCCCAGTTTGAAAGCTTTGTATCGGCTGTCGTCGTGATGGCCACCGTGCCTTTGGGATTGGCCTGCGCCGTCTTCGCACTGCTGCTGACGGGGCAAAGCCTGAATGTCTACAGCCAGATCGGTCTGGTGATCCTGATCGGAATCATGGCCAAGAACGGCATTCTGATCGTCGAGTTTGCCAACCAGCTGCGCGACGAGGGCAAGGACGTCCGCGAGGCGATCATGGAAGCCTGCATCATCCGCTTGCGTCCGGTGATGATGACCATGACCTCGACCGTGCTGGGCGGTGTGCCGCTGGTGATGTCGACCGGTGCCGGGGCCGAAGCACGCGAGGCCTTGGGCTGGGTGATTGTCGGCGGTCTGGGGCTGGCCACGTTGTTCACGCTTTACCTGACACCGGCGGCCTATCTTCTGCTGGCGCGCTTTTCCACGCCACAGGCACAGGCCGAAGCACGTCTGCAGCGCGAACTGCAAGACGCTCAGGCGCAAGGTCTTTAACGCAGCAACACCTCACCGCCGGCATGGGCACCACCCCAGCCCATGTCCCGTCACGGGGCCATCAGGAAACGTCACAGGACGAACTGCTTTTCATTGAAGACAAGACACTTCATAACGCGCGAAAAATGGTGGCAATCCAGAATTTACCACTAGTTTTAAGGCCAAGATGTGTTTCAATGAGGGTAAAGATGACCAGAGTAAGCAGTTTCAAAGGTGTAAATCCGTTCTGGAGCACCTTGATGTGGGCCCTTTTGGTGATCGCAACGCTTGCCCTTTCGCCGGTATCCGCACAGGCGCAATCCTTGTTCGGGGGCGGCCAATCCTCCTCCAGTTCCTCTGATGATACGGCAGATAGCACCGATGGCAGCGCGTCTGCCGAGACCACGCCACTTGCCACGCTGCTTGAAGTGCTCAAGGACGACGATGCCCGCGCCGCGCTGATCGCGGATCTGGAAAAGACCGTCACTCCCGAAGAAGAAGCCCCTGTTCTGGAGCAGGTTGTCGAGGCCACCCAATCCGACGGGATGTCGGTCGGGCGCCAGATCGCACTGATCACGCAAGAAATAGGCGAGAATACGGTCGCGACCCTCTCCGGTTTCTGGGACTCGCTCAGAGGCGGCGGCGGTGTGTTTTCAGGTCTGAGCGGCGCTGAGTTTACCGTCCTGCTCGAGGCGGTTCCGGGGCTTTTGACGGTCATCGCGATCACGGTCGTTCTTTTCGTCGTCTTCCGGCGTCTGGCGCGCGGGCTTTATGCGCGCATGGGACGACGGGCGGAACATGGCGGGATCCTGCGCTCTATCGCGCTTTTTATCGGGTCGAACCTGCTTGACGCGCTGATCGTCGTTGTTGCATGGGCCGCGGGCTATCTGATCACCATTCTTGTGGTCGGGAACTTTGGCCAGATCGGCATCCGCCAGTCGATGTATCTGAACGCTTTCCTGATCGTCGAGATGACCAAGGTCATCATCCGGTCGTTCCTGTCACCGGTCGCGTCCGGCCTTCGGATCGTCCCTGTCAGCGATCATGCCGCGCGTGCCATGACCCGCTACCTCAGCATCGTCGTCAGTGTTCTGGGCTACGGCCAGTTGCTGATCGTGCCCATCGTCAACCAAAGCGTCAACAGGGCCGCAGGTGGCGGTATCTCTGCATTGGTGTCGGTCATCGTGCTGCTTTACCTTGTCTATATCGTGGTGCGTCGCCGCAAGGATGTGACACGCTGGCTGCACAAGGAAGCGGATCCGGCACTGGCCAAGGATGCCGAAGGCGTTGATGCAGTGACAATCGAAAAAGCGCGTCATGGCTTCGTCGCACAGATCCTGCGTGGACTGGCGTCGGTCTGGCACTGGTTTGCGCTGATCTATATCGGCGTCATGTTCATCGTCTTGATGACGCAGCCGGCAGATGTCACGGTCAACGCGCTGGTGGGGTCCGGCAAGATCCTGGCCGCGATCATCATCGCGGCACTGATCTCGGGATGGCTGGCGCGGGCCGTCCAGCGCGGTATCCCGCTGCCCGAAGACATCAACGCCAAGCTGCCGCTGCTCGAGCGGCGCATCAACACCTTCGTGCCCCGTGCGTTCAGCGTGCTGCGGCTGATCCTGCTGTTGGTGGTGCTGGTCTTTACTCTTGATGTGATCGGCATGATTGATGTGCGTGGCTGGCTGGAAAGCCAGGTCGGTCTGGCCTTTACTGGCGCGATCGTATCGGTCGCGCTGATCCTGCTGGTGGCGTTCGGCTTGTGGCTGGCGCTGACATCCTTCGTGGATTACAAACTCAATCCAGAATTCGGTGCGGTCCCCACATCACGCGAGACCACGTTGCTGACGCTTTTGCGCAACGCTGCGACCATCGCGCTTGTGATCCTGACCCTGATGTTCGTGCTCAGCGAGATCGGACTTGATATCGGGCCACTTCTGGCCTCTGCCGGTGTCTTGGGTCTGGCGATTGGTTTTGGTGCACAGAAAATGGTGCAGGACATCATTACCGGTGTGTTCATCCAGTTCGAGAACGTCATCAACGTCGGTGACGTGATCACCGTCGGTGGCACCACCGGGACTGTTGAGAAACTGTCGGTGCGGTCGGTGTCCTTGCGCGATGTGCAAGGTGTGTTCCATATGATCCCGTTCTCGACCGTGGATATGGTCAGCAACTACATGCGCGGCTTTGCCTATGCGCTGACCGATATGGGCATTGCCTACCGCGAGAATACGGAGGAGGCCAAGCAGGCCATGTTCGACGCCTTCGACCGCATGATCGAAAACGAACCGGACACCGCGACAAGCATCATGGGCGGGCTGGAATGGTTCGGTGTGCAGTCGCTTGGCGACAGCGCGGTCGTGCTGCGGACACGGATCAAGACCGATCCGGGCAAGCAATGGGCGATCGGGCGCATGTTCAACGGCTACCTCAAGACGGTCTTTGACGAGCGCGGCATCGAGATCCCGTTCCCGCAGCAGACCATCTGGCTGGGCGAGAACAAGGACGGCACCACCCAGCCGTTCAAGATCGACGGGCCAAAGAGCGACACCTCCAGCGCCAAGGCCAAAAACCAAACCAAGAAGATCAAGGCCGACGATGTTCCCGACAGCGATGATTTCGAAGGGGATGCAGGCGATGGCGGTGCCGACCGCTAGCGTCTTTTGGCGCAGATACGAAAAAGGCCCGCGGTCAGCTTCTGACCGCGGGCCTTTTTCTTTGGAGTGGGCCGACCTTAAAGTACGGCTTCAATCAGGTAAGGCCCCTTGGTGGCGAGTCCGGTTTCAATCGCCAGTTCCAGTGCGTCGCAATCAGTGACCTGCGTTGCCTCGACCCCCATTGACCGGGCAAGGTCGACGAATTGCAACGTGGGCCGGTCGAGCGACAGCATGTCCATCGCCTTGGGCCCTGCATTGGTGACGCCGACGTTGGTCAGTTCGCCGCGCAGGATCTTGTAGACACGGTTGGCAAAGATCACGACCGTCACGTCCAGCTCTTCGCGCGCCATCGTCCACAGTGCCTGTGGCGTGTACATCGCACTGCCGTCACCGACGAGCGCCATCACCTTGCGGTCAGGGCAGGCCACCGCCGCGCCAATCGCGACCGGCATGCCATAGCCGATAGAGCCGCCGCAGTTGTTGAGCCACGTATGCTTCGGAGCCCCCGCCGTGCTGGGGAAAAAGCTGCGTCCCGTCGTGATCGCCTCGTCCACCACAATGGCGTTTTCAGGGATCGTGCGCCCCAGAACCGACGCGATCCCGCCGGGCTCAAGCGGGCCGCTTGGCTTGTCGGGTGTCACGCTTGCCGCGATCTGCGCGGGGGCAGTATCGGTCGCATCCTTGCCCGTGCACAGCGCGTCGAGGGCGGCAGTGATGTCCTGCGATGTGTCGCACAGATTGATGATCTCGGTTCCTTCCGCCGTCAGGATCGCAGGTTTTTCGGGATACGCGAAGAACCCGATCGGCGCACGCGCGCCGACAAGGACGACCCGCTTGAACGGCTTGAGCGTCTCGAGCGCCTGATCAATCGGATAGGGCACACGGTCGATGGCAACCCGCCCTGCCCCGCGTTCAAGCCGCGCGTTGGCCCATTCGCACAACAGCTTGCAGCCGGTCTTGGCCGCGATGCGACCTGCGACCTCAAGCGTCTTTTCACCCAAGGCAGCTCCGCCCAGCAACAGCAGGCTGTCAGGACCGGACAGGGCGCTCAGCGCGGCATCCAGCCGGGTTTCATCAAACGGGGGCCGCGCTGCGGGCGCTATCGGGGCGGCCACCTCGCCGCCCTCGTTCCAAGCGGTATCGCTGGGCAGCATCAACGTCGCCACCTGACCGGGTGCGATGTTCGCCGCATGGACCGCCTTGGCCGCATCGGCACCGACATCGGTGGAGGACATTGACGTATGCACCCAATGCGAGACAGGCCCCGCGATCCCTTCGATGTCCGACGTCAGCGGCGCGTCAAGCTCGATATGTGTGACCGCATGTTCGCCCACGATATTGACGACGCCCGACCCTGCTTTTTTCGCGTTGTGCAGGTTCGACAGTCCGTTCGCCAGACCGGGACCAAGATGCAGCAATGTGCAGGCCGGTTTGCCCGCCATGCGGAAGTAGCCGTCCGCCGCACCTGTCGCGACACCTTCTTGCAGCACAAGGATCGACCGCATGCCGGGCACATGGTCAAGGGCGGCGACGAAATGCATCTCGGAGGTGCCGGGGTTGGTGAAACAGGTATCAAGCCCGCTTTCGAGCAGCGTTTTCACAAGGCTTTCGGCACCGTTCATCTGTGGGTCATCATTACTCACGTCATATTCCTTTGGATCAGTTTTTCGCAGTTTCCCAATACGGGGCCCGCAGTTCTTTTTTCAGGATTTTCCCGATGGAGCTGCGCGGCAGCACATCACGGGTTTCAACAGCCGACAAGCGCTGGCTTTTCCCAAGCTTGGCATTCGCATCAGCGCAGATTTCTTCTGCGGTCTGTATCGCTCCCTCGCGCAGGACGACCAGCCCCAGAGGCGTTTCGCCCCAGGCGTCCGACGGGATGCCGATCACGGCGGCGTCGGTCACATCGGGATGGCCCAGCAGCACAAGTTCAAGATCATCGGCATAGATGTTCAGCCCACCCGAGATGATCATGTCTTTCTTGCGGTCCGACAGGATCAGGAACCCGTCTTCGTCAAAGCGGCCCATATCGCCGGACCGAAAGAACACCCGACCCTCCGCATCGCGCCAGATATAATCGGCCGTCAGATCATCGCGCCCGAAATAGCCCGCCATCATCGTCGGACCGCGTCCGCAAATCTCGCCGACCTCGCCCTTGGGCACTTCGTTGCCTGTCTCGTCGATCAGGCGGATTTCGTTGCCGGGGGCGGGCTGGCCCACGGTGTGCAGCTTGTCGGGATGTTCGGACGCGTTCAGCACGGCGACGCCGCCGCCTTCCGTCAGGCCATAATACTCAAGCAGCTTGCCCGGAAACCGCGCCAGCACATCCGCCTTGACCCCGGCACGCAACGGCGCAGAGGTCGAAAATTTGACCCGCATCGACGACAGATCGAACGTGTCGAAATCCGGCACATCCATGATGCGCTTGTACTGCACGGGCACCAGCATCGTGTGGGTGATCTTCTCGCGCTCGACGATCTGGAGATAGGCGCGCGCGTCGAATTTCGGCATCAGATACACCGTCGATCCGCCGAAAAGCGTCGGCAAAAACGACACGATCGTGGTGTTGGAATAAAGCGGCGTAGACAACAGCGTGCGGGCGTTATCGTCGTATCCGTTGGGTGTCACGCGGTCCATCTGTGCGGCCCGCATCCAGTGATTGTGCAAGATTCCCTTGGGCGTACCGGTCGTGCCGGATGAATAGATCAGGTTGAACGCATCCGACATCTCGATGGGGATCATCGGGTCAGTGTCATCCGCCGCGTCCACAGCAGCGTCAAAGCGCTGGAACGCGGTATGGTCAAAGTCGATGGCAAAACGGGCAAGATCCAGATCGGTGACAAAGCCGTTCACCAGCTCAAGATATTGCTCTGCGACAAAGATCGCCTTGGCACCGCAGTCGGTCAGCATCTTCTCCAGCGCATCGGGCGACGCCATTGTCGAGAGCGGCGTCACGCAAGCACCAGCGCGCAGGATGCCCATGAAAAGTTCGGCGTAGGGGATCGAATTTGGGGAAATGATCGCGATGTTGTCGCCCTTGGTCACCCCCATCGACAGCAGCAGGTTGGCGATTTTGTTGATGCGGCTGTCAAACGCGCCCCACGACACCTCTACCCCGTCACAAGAAAGTGCAGGCTTGTCAGGATGCGCCTTTGCGTTGGCGCGGACCTTGTCAACGATGGTGATTTGCGGAGGGGTGGCTGGTGTCGGGGGCTCTATCGGTATCATCGGGTCTTCCTGAACTGGTGCGCCGTCACTCGCGCAAGAATGTTGCGCAGGTGACCTTGCGTCCAGTTGTAACGATCAGGAATAAACTTGCAAATGGATGTATATCAGGCGGCGGATTTTGTCAGCGCGCAGAACGCGGCGTGTTGGGACAAAAAATCCTGCCCTGTCAGATCCGCTATGAAATGCTGCTTTTGCAAGCGGTCCATCACCGGTCCTTTGACCTCGGACAGATGCAGACGGATGCCCATATCTGCAAGACGCGCGTTGATCGCCTCGAGCGATTCCAGTGCGCTGAAGTCGATCTCGTTGACGGCCGAACACATCAGCACGACGTTCCTGATCGCGGCGTCGCCCGCCAGACGGTCATAAATGTAATCCTCCAGAAACCGCGCATTCGCAAAATACAGGCTTTCGTCAATGCGCAGCGTCAGCAAAGCCGGATCGGTCGTAACCTTGTGGCGGTTGATGTTGCGGAAATGCTCGGTGCCGGGGACCAGCCCCACTTCTGCGATATGAGGCTTGGTCGTTTTGTAAAGATGCAGGAAAATCGACAGCACGACACCACAGGTCACGCCCAGTTCGACACCTTCGCCCAAGGTGATCAGCATGGTCGCAAGGACAGCGGCAAAGTCGGCCTTGGAATAGACCCATGCCTTTTTCAGTATGCTGAAATCAACCAGCGTCAGCACGGCAACAATGATCGTCGCGGCCAGCGTGGCCTGCGGCAGAAAGAACACCAGCGGTGTCAGCGCAAGGGCGGCGATCGCCAACCCCAAGGCAGTGAAGGCACCGGCAGCGGGCGTTTCAGCGCCGGCATCGAAGTTGACAACGGAGCGCGAAAAACCCCCTGTGACTGGAAAACCGCCCGTGAACGCCGCGCCCAGATTGGCGGTGCCGAGGCCAATCAACTCCTGATCGGGGTCGATCCGCTGACGCCGTTTCGCGGCGAGCGTCTGTGCAACCGAGATGGATTCGACAAAGCCGATGACGGAGATCAGGATCGCAGGCAACAACAGCGCCCCCATCAGATCAAGTGAGAAATCCGGCAGCGTCAGCGGCGGCAGGCTTTGGGGAACGGCACCGACGATCCGCACGCCGTGATCCGCGAGGCCGAACAGCCACACTGCCCCGGTCGTCAGGATCACCGCAGCCACCGGGCCCGCTTTGGTCGCGACATCGGCAGCACCGGCGCTGAACCCCTTCGACTTCAGCAGCGGTTTCAACCCTTTGCGGACCCAGAACAGAAAAGCCGTAGCCGACACACCGATGACCATTGTGATCCAGTTCGTGTCGCCAAGATGTGTCGCGATCGAGTGCAACACTTCGATCAGGTTATCCCCCGACGCGCTGATGCCAAGGATATGCTTGATCTGGCTGGCCGCGATGATCACGCCGGACGCGGTGATGAAGCCCGCAATCACCGGATGCGACAGGAAGTTGGCCAGAAACCCAAGTTTGAACACCCCCATCGCCAGCAGGATCGCACCGGACAGAAACGCCAATGTCAGGGCCGCCACAGCATAGCCCATCGTGCCCTGGTCGGCGACTGTACCAAGGGCCGCAGCCGTCATCAGCGACACGACGGCAACCGGCCCGACCGCCAGTGCCCGGCTGGTGCCGAACACAGCATAAAGCATGATCGGCACGATCGACGCATAAAGCCCCGTCTCGGGCGGCAATCCGGCCAGCAATGCATAGGCAAGCGATTGCGGGATCAGCATGATCGTGACGATAACGGCCGCAATCAGGTCATTCGACAATGTCGCACGGCTGTAGCTGCGCCCCCAATCGAGTATTGGCAGGTATTTTCTAAGGCGGTGGGGCATTGGTACGCCGGCTTTCCTTGAATTTTGACGCGCATCCAAAGATGCGCGCCCTGATCATCGCTGGTGCCAAAGAGACACGCAACGGATAACCGACCGTTCAGCCTGGGGTTTAGACCCCGGCATTCATCACAGACCGTTGACCGGCACCTTAAGCATCACATTGCCGTCCTTGTCTTTCGGCATGTGGCCCGCCCGCATGTTGACCTGCAGTGACGGGATGATGAGCTTGGGCATATCCAGCTCCGCATCGCGCTCGGTCCGGAAGGTGATGAAATCCTCGCGGGTCTTGCCATTGCCCACGTGGATGTTGTGGGTCTTTTCCTCGCCCACCGTGGTTTCCCATGCGATGTCGCGCCCGTTCGGCCCATAGTCGTGGCACATGAAAAGGCGCATCTCGTCGGGCAAGGCGAGCACCTTCTGGATACTGTCGTAAAGTGTGCCCGCATCACCGCCGGGAAAATCGGCACGCGCAGATCCGCCGTCAGGCATGAAAAGCGTATCGCCGGTAAAGGCCGCATTGCCCATCACATGCACCATGCAAGCGGGCGTATGGCCGGGCGTGTACATCGCAAAGCACGTCATCCCACCAATCTGGTAGGTATCGCCATCCTTGAACAACGCGTCGAACTGCGATCCGTCGCGTTCGAATTCGGTCCCCTCGTTGAAGATCTTGCCAAAGGTTTCCTGCACGACAAGGATCTTTTCACCGACGCCGATCTTGCCCCCCAGCTTTTGCTGAATATAGGGCGCGGCGGACAGGTGGTCGGCATGCACATGCGTCTCGATAATCCACTCAAGCTTGAGGCCCTTCTGCTCTATTTCCGCAATCAGGGTATCCGCATGGTCATAGGTGATGCGTCCGGCGGCATAGTCGATGTCCATGACCGAGTCGACAATCGCGCAAGATGTAGATCCGGGGTCGCGGACGATATAGCTGATCGTATTGGTTTGGGGATCGAAGTGGCCCGATACATCAGGTGTCACATCCATATTTACGGGGTAGTCTGTCATCGTTTCATGCTCCGCTATGATCTGATCGACGCGCAGCCAAAAAAGCTTGCGCGGAGATCAATTCTTATACATATTCATACTATGGAATTATTGAATTGGGAAGAGTATTATGCTGACATCTCGTCGCACCTTCATGCAGCAGGCTGCCGCAACCGGACTTATTGCGGGTGTGCCAAACCTGCTTCATGCCCAGATGGCGGTCGGCGACATGACGCTGGACGTGGTCAGCGACGGCCATCTGACCCTTCCCGGCAGCTACACCTTTGATGCCATGCCCAAAGAGGAGCTGATGCCGATCCTTGACCGGATGAACCAGCCCTACGACGAACTGACCCCTCCTTGCAACCTCACGCTGCTGCGCGGCGAGGGCCGCGTCGTGCTGTTCGATGCCGGTTCGGGATCGACGTTCATGCCGACTGCCGGAAAGATGCTTGACGCGCTTGACGCTCTTGGGGTCGCGCCTGAAGACGTGACCGATCTTGTTCTGACACATGGCCACCCAGATCACCTTTGGGGGGTTCTGGATGATTTCGAAGACCCGCTGTTTGTCAACGCAACCCATTACATGGGTCAGACCGAATTCGACTACTGGATGGACCCCAATACCGTCAGCACCATCGACAGCAGCCGCCAGTCCTTTGCCGTAGGTGCAGAGCGGCGGTTGAACGCAGTGGCGGAGCGGATGGTATTCTTCAACGACGGGGCCGAAGTGCTGCCCGGCATCGGCGCGCGTCTGACGCCCGGCCACACCCCCGGTCACATGGCGTTCGAGGTACGAGCAGGCAACAATGCCGTGCTGATCGTCGGGGACAGCATCGGCAACGACCACATCGCGCTGGCGCGGCCCGACTGGGCATCGCAATCCGATCAGGATCCCGCCGTCGCCGCACAAACGCGCACTGCGCTGGTCGCGGAACTGGCGGCATCACAGATGCCGATCGTGGG
>JAGXHB010000229.1 GCA_024636425.1 Roseobacter sp. | reverse complement strand
CGCAGCACTTTCCACTCCGCCAAGGCGAAGCGGTCCTGAAACAGGATCTGGTCGAGTGGCCAAGACACAAGCCAGCTCTGCATGTCGTAGGTCGGATAGATACCGCGCCCCACCCTGGGATCGACCAGCTCGCCGATCCGCATCGCCCGGCGCACCGTCCGCTCCCATGGAGCCGCATTCAGGTCACCCGCGATGATGGTCGGAAGATCGCTGCTGCGCGCTTCAAGTGCGGCCATCATCAGATGTGCATCGCGCATCGTCGTCGGCTGGTTTCAGTAGAGCGGCGGACGCGGGTGCACTGCGACGACCTGCACCGCGGCTCCACCAGGCAGCGCCAAGTTCGCGATGATGGTCGGAGTATCGTTTCCGAAGTAGAACTCCGAAGTAGAACATTGTCTCGACGCCGATCAGCTTGTAGCTGGACAGCAGGTGCATGCCAAAGGCACCAGTATCTTCGCCTTCGGGCACGAACTGGGCACTATAGGGGAATCGGCCGGTCATATCGGCCAGCGCCGCGTCCCACCACGGGTCCGTCTCGAGGACGATGAAGACGTCCGGATCGACCTCCTCCACGATTCTAAACAGCTCCTCCGACGTCTCGTTGCTTTGCTGCACGTTCGCCACCAGCAGTTCGAGCCTTTCGCCTTCGACGCAGCCAAGCTCGGCCGCCGCAAGAGGAGCGACGAGCGGTGTGTAGGGGATGAGTTTGTAGGCGTGGTAGCCGAGTGCAACCATGCTGAATACCAAGGCGACAAGGCCCCACACACGTGTCGCACCGCCGATGGCGATCAGCAGGACTGTGAGGATCAGAAGTGCGATCGCGAACTGCACACGGGGAAAGTCCAAATAGCGCACCCACCAGACATTCGTCTCGACCAGCGGCAGCAACGAGGCCGACACTGCGACGAACAACAACACTCCAATAAGGCCCCGTGCTGCCGTCACTCCGACCATCCTCCTATCTTCCTCACCTCTGCATGCCCCCGTCCCTCTGATGGATATGCCTCGCACGCATCGGGCTCGACATGTCCTTTACGTGAAAGAATGCGCGCCACCAGCATACATGCCACCGCCCAAGCAGCTCCGGCAAGCCAGCCAGCGGCGACGTCCGTGGGCCAGTGGACTCCCAGATATACCCGGCTAATGCCCACCAGAACCGTCAAGGTAATCGTAATGGACAACACATAGGCCTTTTGGCGCCGTTGCGGCAGCACGCGGGCAATCAGCGCACCAAGTGTCAGATAGGCCACCGCTGCCATCATCGAATGACCCGACGGAAAACTCGCTGTGTATACGAGGGAACCATGCGGTAAGAAATCTGGCCGTGGTCGGTCGAAGATTTCCTTGCCAATGCTACTGAGGGCAATTCCTCCGCCTACTGCGACCAACAGATAGACCATGGACCCAAGGGAACGGCGCATCAGAAAGAAGCCAGCTGCGATCAATGTGACACCTGTGATCACCACCGTCCCTCCAAGTGCCGTCAGATCACGGGCCATTTCCTCGACATGGACTGATCCAATTGGATCGGAGAGATCGCCCGGCATGCGCATGGCAAGGAGAATATCGCGGTCCAGCCCAAGTGTCGCACCCGCAAGGACTTCATCCGTGAGTTCCGCGAAACTCCAAACCGCCGCGACGATCACGCACAGCAGCAAGAGACTGCCGATCTCGATGTTCCGACGCAACAGATTGATCAGGCTGCTGGTCCTTACATCAGACATGTCGCGATGTCTGCGATGGCTTTGCGCAAGAGTGCATAGTTTAAAAACACGGGACCGGGTGGAAAGGTTCCTCGCTGTGGGCAATGCCGAACCGCAAGTGTTCTGTAAGCGTTACCTGGACCTTGCAGTTACCCACAAGTGGTGTGGGAGATTTGTTCACCTACCATAATTGGTCTTAGCGACGACGATACGATCATGCTTCGTTATGTGGCACCGAATAGGAGGTGCAGGCATGCGACAGAGCTGGGTGAAAACAGAAACCGCCGGTTGCGACCTAGGGGATAAGCGATTGAACCGCAGGCTCGGCGCGATATTCGAGGCCCTCGGGGAGCGACCGGGTAAATCACTGCTGAGGGCGTTTCAGGACTGGTCGAACACCAAGGTGGCCTATCGTTTCTTTTCCAATGGGAATGTCAGCGATCTAGAATCTTAGAGGGGTGTCAACGGCAGTGCAAAATGGGCGACCGACACCCGCCCGCTACCGCAGGACGAACTGGTCCCGCTACACAGCGTTGTTGCGTAAACGCGGATCACTGCTGAACCGATGACCGGCAGGGCATTGCCTGATGCACATACCTTTGAACCAACTCTTCCCATTTTCTTGAATGAATCCTCGCCATTGGCACGCCGTTTCCGTTTCAGGCACGCTCAATTGCCTGCAAAGGTGAAAAGGATCAGCAATAGGTCGCGAGCGGCCATTTTCTCATGATGCCGGAAAGTTACGAAAATGAACGCACTTGACGATCTCCTCCAGTCCTACTGTGCCGCCGCAGTGACCGAGCGCGAGCAGGGCACATAATTGTAGCGGCTTGCCCGTGTTTTTATCGCCGCTGAGCCGGTTAAAGCACAGAAATATTCTGACGGCTGACGTTCAGTTATGGCAAGATCAATGCTGACTGCTCTCCCAACCCTGCAATGCCCAAGTTCACCGTCTCCCCTCCCCTTAGATACCGGGGTGGAGACTTCCCCATACCCACGCCAGGGGGGGTACCGGTCGAAATGACATCGCCTGACTGAAGGCTCATGAAGCGGCTGCAATACGCAATAAGATGCGGCACTTTGTAGATCATCGTCGCGGTAGAGCCGGATTGCTGTCGCGCTCCATCGACTTCCAACCACATGTCAAGATTATCGATATTTGCCAGCTCGTCCGGCGTCACGAGCCATGGGCCCGTTGGACCAAAGGTGTCACATCCCTTGCCTTTGTCCCAGGTGCCTGCGCGCTCGATCTGGAATTCACGCTCCGACACATCATTGATGACACAAAAGCCTGCGATGTGGTCAAAGGCATCAGCCTCGTCAATGTAGGCGCCGGGCTTGCCGATCACGACGCCCAGCTCGACTTCCCAATCGGTTTTCACAGAACCACGAGGGATCTGGATCGGATCATTCGGGCCAACGACAGAAGATGTCCATTTGTTGAAAATTACCGGTTCGGGTGGGATTGGCATCCCTGCTTCCTCGGCATGATCGGCGTAATTCAGACCGATACAGATGAATTTCCCGATGCCGGCCACACAGGCACCAAGCCGCAGGTCTTTCTGAGGGGTCCCCTCGACAAGGGGCAACGTATCAACATCAATTTCTTGCAGCTTCTTCAGGGCTTCAGGCAGCAAGGCCGCACCGCCGATGTCATCCACCACATGCGACAAATCCCGCACACGGCCGGATGCATCCAGCATGCCCGGTTTTTCGGCTCCGAGGGCACCATAGCGAAGAAGTTTCATAGTCGTTTCCTTGGATTACGAAT
The DNA here is from genome assembly GCA_024636425.1 of Roseobacter sp. GTDB lineage: Bacteria > Pseudomonadota > Alphaproteobacteria > Rhodobacterales > Rhodobacteraceae > Sulfitobacter. Next base: position 14,397 of record JAGXHB010000229.1, on the reverse strand, counting down.
GGAGTGGAACAGGCGTAGCGCGATCCGATCCGGCAACGCCCCCTGCATCAGGCACCTGTTTGGCCGGGATGCCCGAAATGGCTTGGATCAACGTGTCTTCAGTGACTTCTTCGGAGGTGAAGGTGCGCATGACACGGCCTGAATACATCGAAACAATGCGGTCGGACACATGCAGGACTTCGGGCATTTCCGAACTGATGACAATCACCGCGTATCCTTTGGATGCCAGAGCTCGCAACAGTTTGTGGATCTCTGATTTGCTGCCCACATCAATCCCGCGCGTAGGCTCATCCACGATCAAGACCTTGGGATGCATCGACAGCCATTTTCCGATGACGATCTTTTGCTGGTTTCCACCTGACAAGTTTCCAACCTGTTGCTTCCAGCTTGGCGTCCGGATGTCGAGCTGCTTGAAATACGTGTCAAAGATCTTTGACTCGGCCTTCTCGGCCACAAACGGACCCGATTTGAGGGCATCGATTTGTGGCAAGGTCATGTTGTCGCGGCAGTTCATCCCAAGGATAAGCCCCTGCCCCTTCCGATCCTCAGGGACCAGCGAGATACCGCGTGCAATCGCATCAGAGGGCGATGTGATGTGAACCTCTTTACCATCCAGCAATATCTGTCCAGCAGACGGTGTACGCAATCCGAACAGGGTTTCGGCAATCTCGGTCCGGCCAGCGCCGACCAGCCCGTAAAAGCCTAAAACCTCACCTCTGCGAACCTCAAAACTGACATCCTGATAGAGTTTGCCGCAACTGAGCCCCCGCACCTCAAGCGCCATATCCCCAAGTGCATGATCCGAGGTGGTCCGGCTGAGATCAAGGGTGCGTCCGATCATCATTTGCGTCACGGATTCTTCGGTGCTGTCAGCCGTCTCAACCGTTCCCTGATACTGACCATCGCGCAACACCGTGATGCGGTTTGTGATCTTGAAGATCTCTTCCATGCGGTGGGAGATATAGATGATGCCCACATCGGTTTCCTGCAGGTCAGCGATGACATCGAATAGAACCACCTTCTCAGAATCCGTCAGCGACGCGGTAGGCTCATCAAAGATCACTGCCTTTGCATCCACGGTCAGCGCGCGGGCGATTTCAACCATCTGCTGGTTGGCGATGGACAGATCACCCACCCGCGTGTTCGCATCAAACCCCACATTCAGCTTCTTGAGGATCGCGTTGGTCTGGTCGGCCAGTTTCGCCCAATCCACACGGCCTAGGCTTTTGGTGGGCAATTCGCCAAGATAAATGTTTTCTGCAACGCTCAGCTCTTCAGCGAGGCTCAGTTCCTGATGTATGAACACGATGCCCTTCGCCTTTGCCTCCAGCGGTCCCGCCATCACAACGGGATTGTCTCCCATGAATATAGTCCCGCTATCAGGCTGATGTATCCCACCGAGCACCTTCATCAACGTCGACTTGCCAGCGCCGTTTTCGCCCATCAGCGCATGGACCTCCCCCGGCATTACTGAAAAGGACACGCCGTCAAGCGCGCGGACACCTGGAAACGTCTTCACGATATTTTCGAGGCGCAGTACGGGTTTTTTGTCAGTCATACTTTCAACTCCTCTTTGCCCTTCATGTTGAGCTGTCTGTCCAGAATAAGCACCACCACCAGGATCAGACCGATCACGAGGTTCACGGTGGATGTATCCGCGCCGATGTGGCCCAACCCCTTGCGCAGAAGCTGGATCGCGATGACGCCCCCGAAAGTGCCGATGACACTGCCTGCACCACCCGTGATTTTGGTACCACCAAGGACGACAGCCGTGATCACCCAGAGTTCGTACAACTGCCCGTCATTTGGGTTGACCGACCCGCTTTCAGAATAGAAAACCACCGCTGAGAGACCCGCAAGAAAGCCGATGATGGCGAAGTTGATCATCATATGCGGCCCCACACGAATGCCCGCGTTCACAGCCGCAGCGCGATTGTCGCCTATGGCATAGGCGTTGCGCCCATGAACGGTCTTGGTCATGATGAACCAGATGACGCCCGTGGCGGCCAGCAGGAACCACGTCGCCGTCGCAAGTCCAAGCACTTCGGCTTCGGCGAAATCAACAAGCGTCCAGTTCAGATGGCTCGTGGGTTGTTCGCCGTTGAACATGAAAACAATGCCGCGATATCCGAGCATGGCCCCCAGCGTTACGATGAACGCATCTACGCCAGTCTTCCACACGATCAGGCCGTTGAGCGCACCCAAAAGCGTGCCCACCGACAACGCAAGCACCCACGCAACCGGGATCACCCAATCACCCAGACCCGCAAAGATTGGCCACGTCATGCTGTCGAGCAGGACAATTGCTGCGATGGCGAACGTCGCTCCGACACTGAGGTCGATGTTGCCGTTAACCATGACAAGGGTCATGCCCATCGCGATGATGCCGATCGGAGCTGATTGCTTCAGAAGCAATAGCATGTTGTCCCAGTCGAGGAAGCCTGAGTCCGAAATGGCCATAAATTCGCCCATCACGCTGAAAAAGATCAACTCGAGTATGATGAAGCCCCAGATTGCACCGCTTTTGAGTGCGGTCGATACAGTACCCGGTTTCATTATGGATCCTTCCTCACGCGATCTGCGACCAGAGTTTGCCGCGCTTGGCCGCGATATCGAGCCAGACAGCAAGGATGATGATCACCCATGTCACAATGAACTGGACGTAAAACTGCAGACCAATCAGCAGCAATCCATTTTGGATAAATCCAAGGATTAAGACGCCGATCACGGTTTTGAAGATCGTCCCCGATCCTCCCAAAAGCGATGCGCCACCAAGGATTACAGCCGCGAGCACCTCAAGTTCGAGCCCTTGACCTACGGTGTTTTGAGATCCCAATGAACGGCTGGCCTGAATGAGGCCTGCAGTTGCCGCGCAGGCAGCCGAAATCAGGTAACATATGAAGACAGTGCGCGCCCGGGGGATGCCCGAAAACGTGGCCGCAGTGCTGTTGCCGCCCACCGCATAGACCTTTCGCCCGAAACTTGTCTTGCTCAGAACGAGCCCCAGAAAGGCCGCAACGGCAACAAACATCAAGATCGGCACGGGCAGACCCAGAGCCTCGCCTTGTCCGAATACACTGAACCAAGTGCCTTCCTTGTCCGCGATATCCATGTTTTTTCCGCCTGAATAGGTCAACGTCAGACCGTGGATCGCCGAGAGCATGCCAAGCGTAACGATCAGAGAGTTGAGCTTGAGACGTCCCACGAGAAACCCGATGAAAGCCCCCAAAGCCAATGTCATCGCGAACATCGCCGGAATAGCCAGCGCGGGCCCGATCTTGTCATGCAGGTCGAGCACGACGATTGTTGAGAAGGACATCATTGACCCTACAGACAAATCGAGATTGCCGCTGATGACGACAAAGGTCACACCTAATGCCATGACACCCAGGATCGCTGAAGACCTGATCACACTCAGCACATTGTCTGGGGTCAGGAATTTTGGATTGGCGATGGTAAAGCCGATCAGAAACGCAAAGAAGGCGATGAGGATGCCTTGTTTCCCCAGAAACGCCCCGATCTGCTGTTTGGTAATGTCTGCCATGATACCTCCCAAAGGTCGCCGCCCGTCTTGTCAGACCAGGATCATTCCGCCGTCGATCATGATGATCTGCCCGGTCATATAGTCGCTATCTGGTGATGCCAGGAACGTCGTCGTTCCGGTAATGTCTTTATGCGTTGCAACCCTCCCCCTGAGGATGTCGGCCGCGAATTCTTCCATGGCCTGTCCGGGACGCTCCGCTGCACCGATCTCCATCAGATCTTTGTCCACCTGCTCCCACATTTCGGTCGCCACGACGCCCGGCGCGAAACCCGTGACGGTAATATTATGCGCTGCAAGGTCGCGCGCCGCGGATTGTGTGAGCGAGACGACCGCCGATTTTGAGGCACAGTAGGGCGCGACATTGGCGAAGCCTTGCCGGCTCGCGATGGAGGCGGTGTTGATGATCTTGCCGCCACCACCTTGGGCCATCATCTGGCGCGCGGCCTCTTGTATGCCGATCATGCAGCCGAGGCCGTTTACGCCCATGATGAAATGCCAGTTGTCTTCGGTCACATCCATGAAGTTCATCGGCTTGTTCACGCCCGCGTTATTAAACTTCACATCGAGCCGCCCGAACTTTTCAACAGTATGCGCAATCATTTTACGGACCTGTAGGCGGTCCGTCACATCGACCTGTTGATGCGTGATAACAGCCCCTTTCCCGTTCAGTCGGCCCCGGTTGAGATCCGCGACCTGCCCGACTTTCTCACCATTCAGGTCCGCAAAACAGACCTTGGCCCCTTCATTCAGCAGCGCTTCACCAACGGCGCGGCCAATGCCCTGCGCAGCACCGGTCACGATGCACACTTTCCCTTGAAGACGTCCCACACCACACACCCCTCAATGATCTTGAAAACAACCGCTGTCCGGGGCGCCGCCTTGCCACACCCCGGATCAAGATGCTCCATTCAGAACACAGGCTTGGTATAGTCACCCATGTTGTCCTGGGTGATTTTGGGGGTGTCAAAGTAATTCAGGAAAGGCAGTTCTTCTCCCGCAAGGATATCGAGGGCGGTTTGCAGAGCCGCTTCCGCATCATCCACGGGCGATTGGTAAATCGACCCCCAGTAATCACCGGCTGCCATGGCTTCGTATCCAACCGCAAAGTTGGTCGCGCCGACGAATATGATACCTTCACGCCCCGCCGCCTTGGCAGCATTCAAGGCGCCCACGCCCATATTGTCATCACCAGCATAGACACCGTCGATATCTGCATATTTGACGAGGAATGCTTCCATCACCTGCTGCGATTTCTCACGGTTCCAATCGCCCGGCTGAGTGTCGACGATCGTCACATCTGGACAGACCTCTGGTAGCCGGTCTTCAAAGCCCTTCGCCCGCTCAATCGCAGTTGTGTATCCCGGCTGCCCGGTGATGTGCACAACCTGCGCTTCACTTTCGATGCCCATGTCCTTGAATTTGTCGCACATGATCTCGGCTGAGCGTGCGCCTTGAGTGATATTGTCCGGGCCGGAGAAAGAATTTACAAAATCAAAACCCGCCTCAGCAATGTTCGAATTGGTCACGACGACGGGGATACCGGCCTGATGTGCCTTGCGCACAGCGGGGATAACCGCCTCGCCGTTGGTGGGCCAAATGATGATGGCATCGACATCCTGCTGGATCAGGTCTTCAATCTGGGCAATCTGCCGTGCGACATCTCCCCCGGCATCAAGGACAACCGCGTCGACATCCGCGTTCTCTTCGGCGGCTGCGATGAACGCCCTTTCATATGTCGTTTGATAGCTGTCCACACCGACATTGTTTTGCGTGATCCCGATCTTCATGGTTTCAGCACTGGCGGCACCCGCCAAGACAATTGCTGTCGATGCGATAAGAGTCGTACGAAGTTTCATTCTTTACCCCTCCCAAGGTGATTTTAGATCAACCAGCAACCCCTCACGGGTGCTGCTTTGTCGCCCGGCTAAACCGGCGATTGCGTAAAGTTTGACCCCTTTTCATTTTCCCGAGTCCTAAAAAAATATCTGTATTGGATAAAAATAAAATCAGAATGGATATTTTGGCCGTACGCTTTGAATGAAAAAACGCTGAAGCTTGAGGGAAAGACGATGAAAACCAAAAAACCTACCAGCAGCGATACACGACATGAGTTGCGGTTGCAGCTTAAGGGCAAAGGACATGACGCCAAAGTGAATGTGATGGACAGACATACTTCAGCCAAACCGGCCTCGCCACCAGCGTTGTCAGAAATGCTGGAAATTCTGTCGTTCATCGAGGAATTGAGCGATGAGCTGGAATCCACTTTGGATGTTATCACCCCCAACCCTCATCTGCGCATGGCCATGCATCTCATCCGAGGTCACTTTGAAGGCAAGGCTATTACGCCGACCTCGCTGATCAACTCAAGTGATGTTCCCTATGCAACCGCAACTCGCCGCATGAAAGAAATGCAGGATGCAGGGCTGATAGAACAACGCCCCCGGACCAAGACCGGCAAGAGCTTTTCGGTGCATCCCAGCGAAAAGCTGCTGGATCAGTGGCAGCGGATTTCAGGGCGGGTGGGTCGATTGGCCGAGCGCAGGTTTGGAAACATCGTCGGAAGTCAGGGCACAGATGACTATTATTATGGCGGCAGCTACAAGGCGGCCCAATCGATCCCGCCTCTTCGTGTGCGCGCTGTCCCGCTAAAGGCCCCGGGCGGGATCCGTGTGCTGGTGCACGGTGATCCGACCTTTATGGTAATGGACAAGCTGAAGCGTCAATTTGAATTGGTCATCGGCACCAACATCACGCAGCGCGCCTTTTCCATCGACCGCCTGCGCGAGGAAGCGCTGCGCAATGCGGCACGTGACACTAGCCTTTATGACATCCTTGCTGTCGATCTGCCCTGGATTGGGGAGTTCGCCAGCAAAAGCGTTCTGTTCCCACTGGATCAGGTCATGGAACTTGATCAGCTTGATCCCGCAGATTTCCACACGTCAGGCTGGAAAGCCGTGCATTGGGGCGGTCGCGCTTACGGCGTGCCCGCGCAAACGACACCGGAGATGCTGTTTTTTCGCCGTGATCTGTTTGCCGAAGCAGGACTGGAACCCCCCAAGACAACCGATCAGCTTCTCGATGCGGCCAAAGCCCTGCACAATCCGGCCCGCGGTCGGTACGGGTTTGCCTGGAACGCAGCGCGCGGAACGGCTCTGGGGCATACCGTTCTGATGGCGCTGGCCGATTTTGGTCAGCCTGTGCTGGACTTGCCGACAATTGTGGGAGGGTTTGATACCGACACTTTGGCGACAAGAAGTTTTCGCCCTGTGATTGACACGGATGCAGGACTGCGGGCGGCTGAGTTCCTGTTAGAATTGCTGCGGTACTCTCCACCTAATATCCTGTCGATGTCCTGGTATGAACGGGTCCGCGCCTATGCGGCGGGCAACATCGCGATGGCCTACGGCTATACCCTGCTCGCGCCCTATTTTGAGCAGGATAAGACGTCGCCCGCCTATAGGCAGACGGGGTATCTGCCGCATCCGGCAGGTCCAAATGCCCGCAACATTGCGCCGGTCGGTGGATTTGTCCTGGGCATTCCAGCCAACCTTGCCCCCGACCGCATCCCTGCGGCGGTAGAGGCGCTCACCACATTCACGTCGCCAGAGGCTCAGAAGCTCTACGTCCAAAACGGGAGCCGGACCAATGCGCGCTACTCCGTCTGCGCCGATCCCGAAGTGCGCAGCATATCGACGATTTTCGAGGCGATGGACGAGATGTCGTGGCGCGACGAGTTGCAATTCTGGCCCCGACCACCCGTGCCTGAAATCAGCGGCATCACCCAGATTTTAGGCGAAGAATTTCACGACATGCTGCGCGGGATCACGACACCGCGCGAGGCGCTGAGAACGGCCCAGACAAGAGCCGACGCGCTGATGCAGCCCGATAAACGATAGAACCATCCAAGGAGGAAAGAGAATGGACCCCAATCGTCTGGTAGGTAAAAATATTCTGATAACCGGAGCGGCACGCGGCATGGGTGCCGCAAATGCCGAAGCCTTCGCAGCTCAGGGTGCGAATGTGTGCCTCGGAGATCTGGATGAGGACGAAGCGGGCAAACTGGCCACCAAGATCAATGCCTCTGCCGGAGGTCGGGCCATCGCTGTCAAAGTGGATGTCACAAAACGCGAAGACAACAAGTCGGCTGTCGCAGCAACGGTGGATGCTTTTGGCTCAATCAACGTCGGTGTTTTCAACGCTGGCATGAACAAGCCTCGGTTCTTCATGGATATCGACGAAGAAAACTGGGACATGATCATGAACGTCAACACCAAGGCGATGTGGCTCGGCATGCAGGAAACCGCCCGCCAAATGATCGCCCAAGGCCCGATGGAGGGCCAACCGTACAAGCTAATCAACGTTGGAAGCATTGCATCGCGCAAACCGCTGGTCGATGTGACAGTGTACTGTACCTCAAAATACGGCTGCCTGGCGCTGACCCACTGCGGTGCGATCGGCCTTGCAGAACACGGGATCACAGTAAACGGCTACGCCCCCGGAGTCGTCGTCACGCCGCTGTGGGAACAACTCGACAAAGACCTTGTGGAGATAGGCTTCAAGGATCGGGAAGGTCAGGCCTATGACGATATCGTCCGCGACGCCTTGCAGATCAAGCGGGTGTCTTACCCCAAGGATATTATCGGCACAGCATCGTTCCTGGCCTCGGGCGACAGCGATTACATGACCGGCCAGATGATCCACATCGATGGGGGCTGGTGCATCCAGTAACCACCTTTCGCCAATTTAACACTTGAAACCACGCGGGGGCGCGCCCCAGCGAAGGAGATTTCTATGTCACGTGCTTTGATGCCAAACCTGCTCACGCCCCAAGACCTCGAACCCAATTGGGAATGGCGCGAGCGCCTCCCCGCCTGGGGTCATACCACAGTGGATTTTGAACGCCGCATCGACCATGACCGTTTGCGCCGTTACCGCCTTGCACGCACACGAAAGGCGCTTCAGGCCTCTGACGCTGGCACGCTGCTGCTGTTTGATGTGAACAATATCCGATATGTCAGCGCCACCAAAATCGGTGAATGGGAACGGGACAAGATGTGTCGCTTCTGCCTGCTGACCGGTGACGACAGCCCCTATGTTTGGGATTTCGGTTCTGCCGCCGAGCACCACAAGCGCCACTCTGACTGGCTTGAGCCCAGCCACTGCCTTGCCGGTGTGGTCGGCATGCGCGGCACCATCCCGCCAGAGTTTGGCCTGATGCAGAAATACGCCAAACAGATCGCCGGATTGATCCGCGATGCAGGCATGGGCGATATGCCTGTAGGTGTCGACTATGCTGAAACCGCCATGTTCCACGCCTTGCAGCAAGAAGGCCTGAATGTCGTCGATGGGCAGCAGATCATGTTGTCCGCACGTGAAATCAAGAACTGGGACGAGATCCAGCTTCTGACCCAGGCCGCGGCCATGGTCGATGGCGTCTACCATATGATCTATGAAGAGCTGAAGCCGGGCGTGCGCGAAAACGACATCGTCGCCCTGTCCAACAAGATGCTTTATGAAATGGGCAGCGATGACGTGGAGGCGATCAATGCGATCTCGGGCGAACGGTGCAATCCGCACCCGCACAACTTCACCGACCGGCTGATCCGCCCCGGCGATCAGGCGTTTTTCGACATCCTGCAAAGTTATCAGGGTTATCGTACCTGCTACTACCGCACTTTCAACGTGGGCCGCGCGACGCCGTCGCAGAACGACGCCTATGTCAAGGCACGCGAATGGATCGACGCGTCAATCGCGATGATCAAGCCTGGTGTGTCCACCGACAAGGTCGCCGCCGTCTGGCCCACCGCGGAAAGCCTTGGGTTTGCCAACGAGGATCAAGCCTTTGGTCTGCAGTTCGGTCACGGTCTGGGTCTAGCCTTGCATGAACGCCCTATCATCAGCCGCGCAGTAAGCATGGATCACCCGATGGAAATCAAAACCGGTATGGTTTTCGCGCTTGAAACCTACTGCCCTGCAACAGACGGCTATTCCGCCGCGCGGATCGAGGAAGAGGTCGTTGTGACAGAAACAGGCTGCGAAGTAATCTCTCTTTTCCCGGCAGAAGAGCTGCCCATCGCGAACAGGTACTGAGCATGACAAACCCCTTTGACCTGACAGGCCGCAAGGCGCTGGTCACCGGCGGTGCGACGGGCATCGGCGAGGGCATCGCCTGCGCCCTTGCGGCCGCCGGTGCCGACGTGGCGTTGACCTACCGCAGTCATCAACCCGAAGACACTTTGGCAAAGATCAAGGACATGGGCCGCCACGCCGCAGCGGTACAGGCGGATTTCAGTGGGATGGATCAGGCCGCGGCCGACAGGATCATCGGCTTTGCCAAAGAAGCTTTGGGTGGCCTCGATATCCTTGTGAACAACGCGGGCATTATTCATCGCGAGGAATCGATCGACATGCCCTTGGATGATTGGCGGCGCGTCTTGTCAATCAATCTCGATTCCGTCTGGCTTTTGTCGCAGGCTGCCGGGCAACACATGGTCTCCCAAGGCAGCGGCAAAATCATCATTGTGTCGTCTGTGCTGAGTGCGCAAGGCGGCCTGATGGTCCCCGCCTATGCCGCCAGCAAACATGCAGTGGTCGGGTTGACCCGAGCCCTGTGTAACGAATGGGCATCCAAGGGTGTGAACGTGAATTCCATCGCCCCCGGATACACCGCAACCGACAACACACAAGCGCTGAGAGAGGATCCGAACCGCTCCAAAGCTTTGCTGGAACGCATCCCCGCGGGCCGCTTCGCAGACCCGAATGAAATCGCTGGTGCCGCCGTCTTTCTGGCGTCGAACGCCGCCGCTTACTGCCACGGAAGCGTCATCACTGTTGATGGCGGGTGGCTTGCACGCTGAAAGAGGACATATGGAACACTCGCTGAAAGGCAAAACAGCCCTCGTTACGGCTGCCGCTAACGGAATAGGCCGCGCAAGCGCCGAAGCTCTCGCCAAACGCGGGGCAAATGTCATCGCCACTGATATTGATGGCACGGCGGTCCAATCTGTCGCCAAAAACGTAAACACCATGGAAGGACATGCGCTGGACGTGCTGGATACAAAAGCGGTCAAAGCGTTGATCGCTTCCCAGCCCCCGATCCAGATTCTGGTAAATTGTGCGGGCTGGGTCCATGATGGTACGATCCTTGATTGCGAGGATGCAGATTGGGATCGGGCGTTCAACCTCAATGCCAAATCCCTGTTTCAAGTCACCAAAGCAGTGCTGCCCGGCATGCTGGAGCACGGCTCCGGCTCTATCGTCAACATCGCCTCCATCGTTTCGAGCACAAAGGGTGCGCCGCGGCGCTTTGCCTACGGGGCATCCAAGGCGGCAATCATCGGCATTACCAAATCCATCGCCGCTGACTTTGTCCAAAGCGGCATCCGCTGCAATGCCATCTGTCCCGGCACTGTGGAGAGCCCGTCGCTCAAGGAGCGTCTGACAGCCACCGGTGATTTCGACAAGGCACATGCCGCCTTTACCGCGCGCCAGCCCATGGGGCGTTTCGGAACGCCGGACGAGATTGCCGAGATGGTGTGTTATCTGGCGGGTGACATGTCCGCGTTTACCACCGGGCAGGCCTTTGCCATCGATGGCGGCTGGTCAATCTGATGGGACTTGACCGCGCCGCCTCGATCGATGATCTGCGGACCCGCGCCAAACGCCGCATCCCGCGCTTTGCCTTCGATCTGGTGGACGGCGGCGCAGAATCCGAGCGGAACATGCGGCGCAACAGTGAAGCCTTTGAAGAGATTGAACTGACCCCTCGCTATATGGTCGATGTCTCCGACATCGACAAAAGCGCGACGTTGTTCGGCCAAAACTTCGATGCGCCCTTCGGCATGGCCCCCATCGGGATGCTGAATGCCTTCTGGCCTGATGCTGATTTAATCCTTGCACGACTTTGTTCCCGCGAGAACATTCCTTACGTTGCAAGTTCAGCCGCCTCCACCACGCTTGAACGCTTGGCCGAAGCGGCGAACGGAAACGGCTGGTTCCAGCTTTATGTCTCAAGCGACACAGACGTGACTGAAGGCTTGATCGCCCGAGCAGAGGCTGCAGATTACAAGGTTCTGATGGTGACCGCAGATGTTCCCGCCGCGGGAAAGCGGGATCGTGACATCCGCAACCAACTCGCCGTGCCTTTCACGATCACACCCGAGGTTGTGGCGGGGCTAATCGCCAATCCGCTGTGGTCAATGGCGACCCTCCAGCATGGCAGACCCACAATCGCAAATTACGCAGACCTGCTGAAAACCGCGACGTCCTACGCCGACGTGCAAAAGACCCTGATCACCCCCGGCTTCACCTGGGACGACCTCAAGCGCCTGCGCGATCGCTGGAAGGGAACGCTTTTGGTCAAGGGAATTCTACACCCCTCCGATGCGATGAAATGTGCCGAGTTGGGCTGCGACGGCATCGTCGTCTCCAACCACGGTGGAAGACAAGTCGCGTTCGGCCCCCCCACCATAAAGGCCCTGCCCCCTATCGCTGAAGCCCTCGACGGGCGGATAAAAATCATTCTCGACAGCGGCATCCGTCGGGGTGCGGACATTCTGCGGGCTCGCGCGCACGGTGCAGATTTCACCTTCACGGGGCGGGCATTGGCGTACGGTGTCGGTGCCGGCGGTGCTAGAGGTGCTCAGCGGGCAATGGACATCCTGCAGTTGGAGCTTGTACGCGCATTGGGGCAACTCGGGATCGCATCGTTCAAGGACGTCGGGCCTTCAGAACTGACGCGATAGTTCCCTGTCTACAAGATCGGTTCCACCTTCCAACCATGCGCAGGTAGATCAGCTGGGTGGCGCCTAAACCTACTGTGGACATGGTTTGAAACCTTGCCACAGCAGCGCGGACAAGCGGCAGCGGCTTTGGCGAAATTGGAGCGGACCCGGAATGTGCCTCAGCCAGTTCGGAATTGAGACCTGCGGGAAGAAAATCCTTTCGCTATAATCACGATGCCATCGGCAACCTCCTTTAAAGACTGTCGAAAGGTAGTGCAGGCATGCCGAAACAAAGCCGGGAACTCAGCGCAAAACAGCGGTTCTACGGCAGACTTGGGCCGATCAGAAGCTGTTGCATTAGTTTACGTGGACGACCTTCGTGCACCTGTATCAAGGATGGAAACCGACACATATCTTTCTGGTGGTGCACCACTAAGGAGACAAGCACGACGCCCACTACACCCTCGCCGGAACAGGACGCCCGCCGCGCGATGGTGACGGTGAGCTCCTCTGTGTCTCTGCAGCCGGGGGCGGTCTCGTGGGGCCGCCCCCGTACGTTGGCAGGTCGGTCAGGCCGTCTTGGGCTCAAGTTCGACAGACCACAGTTCCACGTCTGCGCTGTCCATCAGCCGCACGGTCATCACGCCCGTATCGGCGGCGATGTCGACCTTGCCGAAGAATTGCAGGCCGTCGCTGGGAGGCAGGTTCGCCTGACCCTCTTCGGGATGTTTGGCGAAGCGGACTTCCGGACCGAACGTGTTGTCGTAATCGGAAGGGCCGAACGTTCCTGCATGCAGCGGGCCGGAGACGAATTCCCAGAACGGTTCAAACTCCTGAAAGACAGCGCGATCGGGCGAATAGTGGTGCGCGGCAGTATAATGCACATCCGCCGTCAGCCAGACTGTGTTCGTGATGTTCGCCGCCTTGATGAAGGAAAGCACAGCAGCGATATCCTGTTCGCGGCCCAGAACCGGACCTTCACCATTCGCGCCGTTTTCCATGTTGGTGTCCCCGTCACGTACCATCATGCCGATGGGCATGTCGGACGCGATCACCTTCCAGGTCGCGGTTGAATTCACCATTTCGCGCTTGAGCCAGGCCAGCTGATCAGCGCCCAGGAAGGGTGTGCCCTCGGCTTCCGTGTTTGCGGTGTTGTCGCCACGGTAGGTGCGCATGTCGATCACGAATATATCGAGCAGCGGACCGTAAGAAACCTTGCGGTAAATCCGGTTCGGTTCAGCAAGGTTCTGCCGCGTGGGCATCATCTCGTGAAAGGCGCGCGCCGCGCGCGCAGACAGCGTCTGCATCGACTTGACGGTATAACGGTCGTCGCTGGCAAGCACTTCGTTGGGGTACCAGTTGTTCGTGACCTCATGGTCGTCCCATTGCGCGATAACCGGTACTGCCGCGTTGAAGGCCTGAACATTGCGGTCCATGTAATTGTAGAGATGCTGCCCTCGGAATTCGTCGAGTGTTTCGGCCACCTTGCTTTTGGCGGGCGTGACGACGTTCTTCCAGACCGTGCCATCGGCAAGCTCCACCTCTTCCTTCAGGGGACCATCGGCATAGATGGTATCGCCAGAATGTAGGAAGAAATCGGGGTTGTGTCCCAACATCGTGGCATAGGTCGTCATGCCACCGCGATCTTGGTCGATGCCCCAGCCCTGCCCGGCCGTGTCGCCAGACCAGACAAAGCTGACATCACGGTTGCCCATCGGCGCAGTGCGGAATTTGCCCGAAACGGGCTCGGACGACGTGCCATCGGCCAGATCGGTCATGGTCACCCGGTAAAAGATGTCCTGATCGCTGGGTAGACCGGTCAGCGCCATCTTTCCGGTGAAATCCGTGGGCGTGCCGACAGCCAAGCCAGGCACCGCCTGTGCGTTCGCCATGCTTTCGGATGTCGCCCATTCGACCAGCATCTTTGCCTCGCGGTCTGCGCGGCTCCAGATCATGGCACCATCGTGTGCGACGTCACCGGACATCACGCCGTGCGTGACAAGGGGGCGCGATTGTGCGCGTGAAAGGGATGGCATGGCCAAGGACGCGCCAAGCGCGGCGGTGCCCAAGAGTGTCTGACGGCGGGTAAATGAAATACGTGGCATCGTATATGCCTCCTGAAAGTTGCGT
>JAGXHB010000228.1 GCA_024636425.1 Roseobacter sp. | reverse complement strand
GGTGTTCTGCTCCACGCCAAATTCCTGGATACGTTCAGCGCCAAAGCCCTGGAAGAGCTTGAGCGCGGTCAGCACTATTCGGCGTCCGTCGAATACAAGGCCTATGCGGCGACCCTGCAAACCGAACCACAGCTTTGGTGCAAATGGTCCGAGAAATACATAAACTGGCGCCAGCTTGAGATTTTGGGTCTTATGTCCAAGGGCAACTGGGCATGACCGTCGGCGTTGTCATGCTGGTTCACACGGCCCTTGGCCGCGCAGAACAGGTCGCGCGACATTGGTCCGCTGCGGGCTGCCCGATTGTGATCCATGTCGATAAACATGTCACGTCCAAGGTCTATGACGCATTCGTGGCCAGCCTGTCGGACGTGCCGAATCTGGAGTTTTCCCAGCGGTATCGCTGCGAATGGGGCACTTGGGGCATCGTCGCGGCAACGCAATCGGCTTCTGAACTCATGCTGGCCAGCTTTCCGCAGGTGCGTCATGTCTATCTGGCCTCCGGGTCGTGCCTGCCGTTGCGACCCGTGCAGGAGCTTCTCAACTATCTTGCCGCCCGCCCGCGTACCGATTTCATCGAAAGCGCGACAACCGCGGATGTGCCGTGGACCGTGGGGGGGCTGGACGAAGAACGCTTTACCATGCGGTTCCCGTTCTCGTGGAAACGTCACAGATATCTTTTCGACAAGGCCGTCGCCATCCAGCGCGCTTTGGGGCTCAAGCGGAAGATGCCAAACGGCATTATTCCTCACATGGGGTCGCAATGGTGGTGCCTGACTCGCCAGACGCTTTCCGCGATCCTGCAAGATCCCGAACGGACAGAATACGACCGATATTTCCGCCACGTCTGGATACCGGACGAAAGCTATTTCCAGACGCTCGCGCGACAGTACGCAATGAAGATCGAAAGCCGGTCGCTTACGCTGTCCAAGTTCGACTTTCAGGGCAAACCGCATATTTTCTATGATGATCATTTGCAGCTTTTGCGGCGGTCCGATTGCTTTGTTGCGCGCAAGATCTGGCCCCATGCAGACCGTCTTTATGATGCGTTTCTGACGGACGAGGCCGGCGCGATGAAGAAGACCGAACCGAACCCCGGCAAGATAGACCGTATTTTCGCAAAGGCGGTCGAACGGCGTACGCGCGGGCGGTCCGGGCTCTATATGCAAAGCCGCTTTCCGAACGAAGACTGGGAAAACGGGGTGACCGCCGCCCCCTATTCGATGTTCCAAGGCTTTACCGAGCTGTTCGACAATTTCGAAACCTGGCTGTCCAAGGCTACGGGTGCCCGCGTCCATGGCCACCTTTTCGCGCCGGACAAGGTGCATTACGCGGATAACCAGACCGCGATCAATGGTGCGCTTAGCGATAGCGCCATCATCCGCGACTATGACCCCAAGGCGTTCCTGACCAGCCTGATCTGGAACACTCGGGGGGAGCGGCAGTGTTTCCAGTTTGGTCCGGCTGACAATCAGGATGTCTGCTGGCGTATCGCCAAAGACCCCAATGCGCAGGTGTCTGTCATCACGGGCGCGTGGTCGGTACCGCTTTTCCGGTCGAACATGGATTTCGCCGACATCCGGCGCGAGGCGGCAACCCTGCAAAAGATCGAAAGCGAGCACATGAATATTCTGCGATCGCCGCATACCAAGGCACGCGTACGAATCTGGACCATGGCCGAATTCATCGAAGCTCCGATGGAACCGCTTCAGGGTATTCTTGACGAGATCGGGCAGGTAAAGCTGCGCCGCATTTCCGAAGTACCCAAGATGGTCGATCTGACCGGCTTTGGACAATTCCTGCAGAACCTCAAGAACCAGGGCATGCACCCTTATCTCATGGGGGACTTTCCGGTCGAACGCGGTGTCGCGGCCACCCAAAAGCCACCCCGCAAACCCTATCTGGTGCAATAACTCATGACCCGAAATTTCAGCAGCTTTGTCGTGTTCGCCGAGATGCGCACCGGTTCAAATTTTCTCGAGACCAATCTCAACGCATTTTCCGGCATCTCGTGTCACGGCGAGGCGTTCAATCCGCATTTTATCGGCTATCCCAAATCGACGGATATTCTGGGCGTGGATCAGGAAGCCCGCGACGCTGATCCGCAGACGCTTTTGACGGCGATCCGCACGAAATCGGATGGTATCGGCGGGTTCCGGTATTTTCACGACCACGACCCGCGCGTGCTTGACTCCATTCTGAAGGATGAAAGCTGCGCCAAGATCATTCTGACGCGAAACCCTGTCGAAAGCTATGTCAGCTGGAAGATCGCGCAGGCGACCGGTCAATGGAAACTGACAGACATGAAGGCGCACAAGGCCGGGCAGGCGGTCTTTGACGAGGCGGAGTTCGCCGCCCATCTGGAGGCGCTTCAGGCGTTTCAGATTACCTTGCTGAACCAGCTTCAGATCGCTGGGCAGACTGCGTTCTATGTCGCCTACGAAGATCTGCAAAGTGTCGAGGTTATGAACGGACTTGCGCGGTATCTTGGCGTTGACGAGTCGCTTGAGGCGCTGGACAAGAGCCTCAAGAAACAGAACCCGGACCCGATTTCAGCCAAGGTCGGCAACTATGACGACATGCTGGCGGCACTTGGCAGGCTCGACCGGTTTGATCTGACCCGGACCCCGAATTTCGAACCGCGTCGCGGGCCTGTCGTGCCGTCCTATGTTGCTGCGGCGGAAACTCCGCTTTTGTATCTGCCGCTGCGCAGCGGGCCGGAGCCACAGGTGCTGGAGTGGCTGGCGGCGCTGGACGGGGTCAAACTGAACGGTCTGCTGACCAAGATGAACCAGAAAGATCTGCGCCAGTGGAAACGTCGCAATATCGGTCACCGCAGCTTCACCGTGTTGCGCCATCCCGTGGACCGGGCTCATGATGCGTTTTGCCGGCACATCGTGACAACAGGCAAGGGCAGCTATAATCAACTGCGGGCGACCTTGATCAAGCGGTACAAGCTGCCGCTGCCCGACGGTGAACCTGATGCAAGCTATGATGCGGCAGCACACGGCGCGGCTTTCAAAGCGTTTCTGACCTTCCTCAAGGGCAATCTGAACGGTCAAACGGCCATTCGCGTCGATCAGGCATGGTGTACGCAGGCGCAAGCGCTGCAAGGGTTTGGGGAGTTTGCGCTGCCCGATCGCATTATCCGCGAGACGGATCTTGCACGCGATCTGGCGGAACTTGCGGCTGCTGTGGGCCATACATCTGCGCCGACCCTGCCCGCGCGCTCAAAAACAGGCCCATACGAGCTCTCGCAGATTTACGACGATGAAATCGAATCGCTCGCGGCAGACGCCTATCAGCGGGATTACATGATCTTCGGGTACGACAGCTGGGCCTGACCGCCTAAGCCGCTTTTGTGTCCTGCGCTTCGGTCAGGATCGTGAAAAGCGTGGCAGGTTCCGGGTTGGCCCGCAGTTTTGAACAGACGGACGCGTTGCGCAAGGTGCGCGACACCAGCGCCAACGCCTTGAGATGTTCAACACCGGCACTCTCGGGTGCGAAGAGCGCAAAGGCGATATCGACCGGCTGGCGGTCAACCGCGTTGAAGTCGATCGGCTTGTCCAGCAGCACGAAGGCCCCCAGCACATCGTCCAGACCTTCCAGCCGCGCATGGGGCAGCGCGACCCCATGGCCGACACCTGTCGGACCAAGGGATTCGCGCGTAAGCAATGCTTCGACGACCGCTGCGGCTTCCAGACCGTAAGCTTGATGCGCCAGCTCACCGATATCGTGGAGCAAGCGTTTCTTGCTCGACGATGAGGTGAGCACTTTGATCGCACTCGGTTTTAGGAGTGTCGCAAAATTCATTCTGCTCGCTCTTCTGGAACGCCTTCGCGATCCGTTGCGTCTATGAGGGGTCTATCCAGCCGATGTTTCCGTCCTCACGACGGTAGACAACGTTCACGCCTTCCTGGCCCTGTTTACGAAACACAACAACAGGTGACCCCGAAATTTCCATCTGCATAACTGCTTCACCGACAGACAAGGTTGCGATCTTTGTCTGCATCTCGGCAATAATCATGGGATTGAGAGTTTCGGGTTCCTGGGCGTCTGAATCGCTTTCTGAGGCGAGGATATAAGAGGATGCACCGAAAAGTTCAACAGGTTCCGCACGCGACCGATGGTGGTCCTTGAGCCGGCGCTTGTATCTGCGCAGCTGTTTTTCCATTTTGGCAGCGCAGGAGTCGAAAGAACCATATATATCAGTAGCATGAGCCTTTGCGGAAGCCGTAAGTCCTGTCGATAGATGCACCGTGGCCTCGCAGACAAATTCGTGCGCAGACTTGGAAAACACCACAGTAGCGTCCGTGGGGCGTTCCGCATATTTCTTGATCGCTTCACCAAGCTCGGTTTTTACATGCGTTTGCAACGCGTCGCCGATGTCGATTTGTTTGCCACTGATTTGGTACCGCATAAGGTCTCCTTGTTATTATCGTTCCGACATCACAACAGGCCGCAGCAAAGTGCGGCACCCTGCGACATCAGATGCGGGTGAATGGCGCTGCGTCCAGCGTGAATGCACCCGTCCCTTCAAGGGGAGGAAAGCGCAGGACAAACGTGGATCGTAGTGTCGCCATACTTTCTATTGAGCGCCAGAACACCGGGAGATGTCAAATAAAACCGAGCGAACTATCTGCGGAAAACGGCCAGTTTTGTTAACGGAAAATCAGGAAATACGGAAGTTGTCGCCCAGATAAACCCGGCGCACGTTTTCATTCTGCACTACCTCGGCGGGGGTGCCGGACATCAGCACCTTGCCTTCGTGCAGGATGTAGGCCCGGTCCACGATTTCGAGCGTTTCGCGGACGTTGTGGTCTGTGATCAGCACACCGATTCCGCGTTTCTTCAGGTCGCCGACCAACTGCCGGATGTCGTCTACCGAAATCGGATCGACACCGGCAAACGGTTCATCCAGCAGCAGATATTTGGGGTTTGCCGCAAGACAGCGTGCAATTTCTACCCGGCGTCGTTCACCACCGGACAGCGCCAGCGCAGGCGCACGCCGCAGGTGTTCGATCGAGAATTCGGACAACAACGCCTCGAGCCGTTCACGACGGCTGCGGGCGTCCGGCAATGAAATGTCGAGGATCGCAGAAATGTTGTCCTGCACGCTAAGCCCTCGAAAGATGCTCATTTCCTGCGGCAGATACCCGATACCAAGCTGCGCGCGCCGGTACATCGGCAAGGTGGTGACATCCTTGCCATCAATCGTGACAGTGCCGCCTTCGGGCATGACAAGGCCTGCAACCGCATAGAAGGTCGTCGTCTTACCCGACCCGTTCGGCCCGAGCAGGGCCACGACCTCGCCCCGGTCCAGATGCATCGAGAAGTCGCGGATCACGGTCTTCTTGCGATATGATTTACGCAAATGTTCAATGTGCAGCCCACCTGCACCATCAGAGACGGTAAGCGACGGGGATGACATCAGTTGTCGCTACCCGTTTGCAAAACCGTTCTGACCCGTCCCGACATTTGAGCCGTTCCGTCAGACAGTTTGACGCTCATCTTGTCAGAGCTTATCGCGTTGCGCCCTTGGGTCAGGAGCACGTTGCCGGACATGACGATGGTCCCGCTGTCGATATCATAGTCAGCACGCTGTGATTCGGCAGCGTCATCGCCGGACACCAGCGTTACGCCGCCCGTGGCCTCAAGCCGTGCGATCCCTTCGGTCTGGTCGCGGTAGACGACCAAAACCTCAGCCGCAGAGAGGCGCATCTCGCCCTGACCGATCAAGACATTTCCGTTGAAAATTGCAGTTCCCGTTGCTTGATCAACCGAAAGGTTATCTGCCGTCACTTCGACAGGCAGCCCGGTGTCCTGGCGGATTGTTCCAAACGCGACGTTGGTTCCCTGTGCCGCCACGGCAACGGCAGAGAGAAGTAAAATTATCGGCAGCAAAAGATGTCTCACGCGCGTCACTCTATCATGGGTTTCGGTTTGTATATCAGTTTCACCCGGTTTGTGAAAAGCAATTGGGCACCACCGTCATCACCGGATCTGGAGATCGTCATGGACCCTGCTTCAACTGTGCCAGCCGGGGAAGTGCCGGAAACAGGACCGGGCGATTCCACGTTCAACGACGACAGCTCCGAGATCATGCGGTCGCTCATCAACTCATACCCCGTCGAGGTGTTGATAACGACGCCCCCTTCCAGCTCCGCGCGATCATCCGCCAATGCGAACCTGGCCGTGTCCGACTGTAAACGAACGGTACTGCCGCCAATGACATTGAATGTGGCACGCACATTCTGCGCCTCGTTCGATCCAATCTCGCCGTCCGGGGTCGTCAGCACATCAGCATAGAACGACAACTGGTCTCCGTCTGCGGTCGCTCCGCTAAAGAACGGGCCGGTGATCTGCTGGTCACGCAACCTGTCCTGAATTTCCTTGTCGGCAAAGGGGATTGCCTGACCGGGATCAATCTTGCGCGACAAGAGAAACAGGGTCGACAGCAACGCAAGGGCGGCAAGCGGGAACAGCACCTTCAGCAAGGACACCAGTTTTGTGTAGCTGTCCCCGTGCATGGTGGCTTACCCCAGCCCCACGCGCAGACAGTCGTGGATATGCAGCAGGCCGGTCGGGACGTCCGGCCCTTTCGGGTCAATCACCAGCAGACATGTAATCTTGCGGGTGTTCATGATGCCCACTGCCTTTTCCGCCAGCGCTTCGGGTGCAATCGTGACGGGGTTTGCCGTCATCACGTCGCGTGCGGTCTTGTCCATCAAGCCGTTCAGATGCCGCCCCAGATCGCCGCTGGTGATGATGCCCGCAAGCGTGCCGTCCGCGTTGGTGATGATGACAACGCCAAAGGATTTGCTGCTCATCGCCATCAACGCATCAGACATCGGCGCGTCGATGGATACCAGCGGCAGCGCATCGCCGGTATGCATCAGATCAGACACCCGACTTAACCGCGCACCAAGTTTGCCGCCGGGATGGAAATCCCGGAAGTGTTCAGCGGTGAAGGCGCGGTTTTCCATCAGCGCAATCGCAACCGCATCCCCCATTGCCAGGGTCATCGTCGTCGACGTCGAAGGCACAACGCCGGTGCCACACGCTTCGGCCAGTTGCGGCAGCAGGAGGATCACATCGCATTGTGCCCCAAGGCTTGACCCCTCGCGGCTGGTGATCCCGATCAGCGGAATGGCAAAGCGGCGCGAGTAGGCGATCAGATTGGCGAG
>JAGXHB010000227.1 GCA_024636425.1 Roseobacter sp. | reverse complement strand
GATGCTGAACCGCTGGCTGAACCGCGACGCCACCATCGGCGAAAGGCTCATTCTGGAAATCAGCGAAACGTCCGCCATGCAGATGCCAGAACTGGTGGCGACTTTCATGGAAAGGCTACAGATGCGCGGAATCTGTTTTGCCCTTGATAACTTCGGGTCCGGCTTGACCGCGATCCGCTATTTCAAAGACCTCTATTTCGATATTCTGAAACTTGACGGTCAATTTATTAGGGGAATTTCAAGCAATCCTGACAACAAAGCCGTGGTTTCTGTCATGCTGTCGATCGCCACAGAATTCGACATGATTACCGTCGCAGAACAGGTGGAAAATCATGAGGATGCCGAAACACTGGTATCGCTGGGTGTCGACTGCCTGCAAGGGTTTCGATTCGGTGCCCCGACCACCCGACCCTATTGGACGCAAAAGGCAGAGCTGCGAAAAACAAGCTAGGCAAACGACGCGATTGCCGCCTGTGCTGCAATACGGTATCCCGTTGACCAGAAGACTGGGGGGTCGTCGGTTTGTACGATCTTGACAGCCCCACGTCATTAACCAAGGGGAAATACTTCATGACAAATGTTGTCATCGCATCCGCCGCCCGCACACCCGTAGGCAGCTTCAACGGATCCTTCGCCAATACACCAGCCCATGACCTGGGTGCCGCCGTTCTGAAAGAGATTGTAGCGCGTGCCGGCATCGACCCTTCTGAAGTCAGCGAAACAATTCTGGGTCAGGTTCTGACAGCAGCGCAGGGCCAGAACCCTGCCCGTCAGGCGCATATCAACGCAGGCTTGCCAATCGAATCTGCCGCCTGGTCGATCAATCAGGTTTGTGGGTCCGGCCTGCGCGCCGTCGCCCTGGCCGCTCAGCACATCCAGCTTGGGGATGCCGACATCGTGGCCGCCGGTGGTCAGGAAAACATGTCGATGAGCCCTCACGCACAAAACCTGCGCCAAGGCCAGAAGATGGGTGATCTGCAATTCATCGACACCATGATCAAGGACGGCCTGTGGGATGCCTTCCACGGCTACCATATGGGGCAGACCGCTGAAAACGTTGCTGAAAAATGGCAGATCAGCCGCGATGCGCAGGATGAATTCGCCGTCGCCTCGCAAAACAAGGCCGAAGCCGCGCAAAAGGCAGGCAAGTTCGCGGATGAAATCGTGGCCTATACCGTAAAGTCCCGCAAAGGGGATACCGTTGTCGATCAGGATGAATACATCCGCCACGGTGCCAACATGGAAGCCATGCAAAAGCTGCGCCCCGCCTTTGCCAAAGATGGCTCCGTCACTGCCGCGAACGCGTCCGGCCTGAACGACGGTGCCGCGGGCGTACTGCTGATGTCCGCTGACAACGCGGAAAAGCGTGGGATCTCGCCGCTGGCGCGGATTGTGTCCTATGCGACCGTCGGTCTTGACCCCACAATCATGGGTGCCGGACCGATCTATGCTTCGCGTAAGGCGCTGGAAAAAGCGGGCTGGAAGCCAGAGGATCTGGATCTGGTCGAAGCCAATGAAGCCTTTGCCGCACAAGCCTGCGCCGTAAACAAGGACATGGGGTGGGATCCCTCGATCGTCAACGTGAACGGTGGCGCGATTGCCATCGGTCACCCCATCGGAGCCTCGGGCGCGCGCATCCTGAATACACTGTTGTTCGAAATGCAGCGCCGCGATGCGAAGAAAGGTCTGGCGACACTTTGCATCGGTGGTGGCATGGGCGTTGCCATGTGTATCGAACGCCCTTGATCTGACCGGTTGGCGGGGTGCTTTTCGCTGCACCTCGCCAATCTTGGAACATTTACCTGCCCCCTGTGATAAAAGGTTGCCAAGTATTTCTCCGATGCTTAGAAATAAGTTGACGTAATAAAATTGCGCAATGATAACCGCAAACGAAACAACGTTACCTAAGGGAGAGAGAGTATTATGTCACGTGTTGCACTTGTGACCGGGGGAAGCCGGGGGATTGGCGCTGCCATTTCATCGGCCTTGAAAGACGCAGGCTATACCGTTGCCGCAACCTATGCAGGCAATGACGAAGCTGCCGCGAAATTCACCGAAGAAACCGGCATCAAGACCTATAAATGGAACGTTGCGGACTACGACGAGTCCAAGGCGGGGATCGAGAAAGTAGAAAGCGATCTGGGGCCGGTAGAAATTGTAGTCGCAAACGCAGGGATTACCCGCGATGCGCCATTCCACAAGATGACTCCGGACCAATGGAACGAGGTGATCGGCACCAACCTGACCGGCGTCTTCAATACGATCCACCCCGTCTGGCCCGGCATGCGTGAGCGTAAATTTGGCCGCATCGTCGTGATCAGCTCGATCAACGGTCAGAAAGGGCAGTTCGCCCAGGTGAACTATGCCGCGACCAAAGCCGGCGATCTTGGCATCGTCAAATCACTGGCACAGGAAGGCGCGCGCGCGAACATCACCGCGAACGCAATCTGCCCGGGGTATATCGCGACGGATATGGTGATGGCGGTCCCAGAAAAAGTGCGCGAGTCCATCGTCGCACAGATCCCGACGGGGCGCCTTGGTGAACCCGAGGAAATCGCCCGGGCGGTTGTGTTTCTGGTCAGCGACGACGCCGGGTTCATCAACGGGTCCACGATCACCGCGAACGGTGGCCAGCACTTCGTCTAGAGCGGCGAACCTACACCATAGAATCGGGCCAGTGCAGATGCGCTGGCCCTTTTTGCATCCCATCCCGACCAGTCCCGTTTCCTCATCTACTTTACGCCCCCCCGTCTGCGTGTCAGAAGTCCTTTCACCGCAGCACGATCAGAGGAAACGACGATGACCAGATCCCGCGCCACAGTGATCGGGTTTGTTGCGGTACTGCTGTGGTCTCTTCTGGCGCTTTTCACCGTCGGCACGTCACCGACCCCGCCGTTCCTGCTCAATACCATCTGTTTTGCGATTGGTGGCGGGTTGGGGCTGATCTGGTGCACTTTGAACCGTACACTCGGCACGCTTCGGGGAGTGCCCCTCAAGGTTTACGCTTTCGGGATACTGGGCCTTTTTGGCTATCACGCGATCTATTTTTCAGCTCTCAGACTTGCGCCGGCAGCTGAAGCAGGGCTGATTGCCTATCTGTGGCCGCTGTTGATCGTCGTGTTTTCGGGACTACTGCCGGGCGAGCACCTGCGGGCGGGCCATATTCTGGGGGCTGCTCTGGGCTTTGCCGGGGCGGCGTTGATCATCAGCAACGGGGCGGGGAGTTTTCAGGCGCAATATTTGCCGGGATATCTTCTTGCACTCGCCTGTGCCCTGACCTGGTCGACCTATTCGCTGGCATCGCGGTGGATCGGAACGGCACCGACTGCCAGCGTGGTGGTATTTTGCCTTGGCACCGCCGCCCTGTCGCTGCCGCTCCATCTTGTGTTCGAAGACACGGTGCTGCCAGCAACGCCTCTTGGCTGGCTCAGCATTGCGGGGCTGGGCCTGGGGCCAGTCGGGCTGGCCTTTTACGTCTGGGATATCGGGGTGAAGCGCGGGGACATTCAGGTTCTGGGCACAAGTTCATATCTTGCCCCCCTGCTGTCGACACTTATTCTGGTTCTGTCCGGGGTAACCCCTGCCAAGCCTGTTCTGGTCTGGGCAGCGGTCCTGATCACTGGCGGCGCCCTTTTCGCAGCGCGCGCCAGCTACGCTAAAGTGGGCTTCAAACCTTAGGGGGTCAGCCGCGTAATTTCTTCCTTGAGGCGGAGTTTTTCTTTCTTCATGGATGCAACTTGTAGGTCGTCAATACCTGGTGCGCGCTGCGCCTTTTCAACAGCATCGCTCATGGCGAGGTGTTTGCGTTTCAGAGCTTCCAGATGTGCGTCAAATGCCATTTAACTCTCCTTTTTCGATGTTGCGTAACATAAGTGAAACACGAAACTATCCACCTGTCACGCGGCAGCGCAGCAAAACTTCGGACAAGTTGATAGACCGGCGCGTTGCTGCCTAAAACCGCAGCGCGGCACCGTCGCGCAGCACCGCCCGGATCACCGGCACATAGCTGTCGCCGTCGAAGATATGTGCGTCGCCCTCGTGCATGACCAGCGGCGCGTTGAGGCGAAAAGCGCCGCGTCCGCTTTTGCGCGCCCGCAGGATAACACGCTCGGCAGGGCGCCCGGCGCGCGACGCGATCGGCAACACCTCGATACTGCCCAGATCATGGGGTAGCGCGCGGATCAGGTCGGGCAGACGTTCGGCCCGATGAATGAAATGCAACTGCCCCTTTGGCGCAAGACGTTTGGCCGCGATTTCGACCCAGGTCGCCAGCGGTGTGTGTTCACCATGGGCGATCTCACGCGCGGTATCCGAGGAAGCAATAGACGCCTCACGATCAAAATAGGGCGGGTTCGCAAGGACATGGTCAAATTGTCGCTGGCGCAGCGCCAAAGGCAGGTCAGCGAGGTCGGCCTCGACCACCTCGAACCCCGGATCATTCCGTCGCGCCAGGGCTGCATAGGCCGGCTGGATCTCGACGCCCGTCAGTATCAGCCCGCCTGTGCGCGCCCCCAGACACAGCGATGCCGTCCCTACCCCGCACCCCAGTTCCAGCACCCGCTGACCCTTTGACGCAGGGACGGTCGCGGCCAATAAAACAGGGTCCACACCGGCCCTGTAGCCCTTGCGCGGTTGCCAAAGATGCAGCTTGCCGCCCAGAAACGCATCACGGGTGAGGTCGGTGGGATCAAACTCCTGCATGAGCAGTCAGGTGGGCAGCCCGGTGGGGATATCGTTGTCGGACAGAACGCGCAGGGCTGCGCGGTGATCGTCTTCATGCACCATCAACCTGCGGGGAAAGATTCCGATGCCGCCTTCAAGCACGCTCATATTTACGTCGAGCGGAAAGCAGTCTATATCCTCGCCCTGAAGAAGGGCGCTGGCAAAAGCGATGATCGTCGGGTCGGTTGTGCGCAAAAGTTCCTTCATAACAAATGATGTAAGGGCAATCGTTACCGGTTGTCGAGCCTTGCAGGTGGGATCATGTTGATGAAAAACGAAACAGTGCAAAAGCCGCATGACCGGATGGCCGCCTATCTCGCCAAGGACATGCAGGCCGTGAACGATCTGATCCGCGACCGCATGGCGTCAGAGCACGCGCCGCGCATTCCCGAAGTCACCGCGCACCTGGTCGAGGCGGGCGGCAAGCGTCTGCGTCCGATGCTGACCTTGGCTGCCGCGCATCTATGCGGCTACGACGGCCCCTACCACATCCATCTGGCCGCCACGGTCGAGTTTATCCACACCGCCACCCTGCTGCATGACGATGTCGTGGACGAGAGCGCGCAGCGCCGGGGGCGGCCAACGGCAAACCTGCTGTGGGACAACAAATCATCGGTTCTGGTGGGCGATTATCTTTTTGCGCGCAGTTTCCAGTTGATGACCGAAACGGGCAACATGCAGGTTCTCGCAATTCTGTCGAACGCATCGGCCACCATCGCAGAAGGCGAGGTGCTGCAATTGACCGCCGCCCAGAACCTTGCCACGGACGAGGCGATCTATCTCAAGGTCGTGCGCGGCAAGACGGCGGCGCTGTTTTCGGCGGCGACCCAAGTGGGAGGTGTGATTGCAGGGACTTCCGAGGCTGCGGTCAAGGCGCTGTATGACTATGGCGATGCCTTGGGGATCGCCTTTCAGATCGTGGATGATCTGCTGGATTATCAGGGGGATACCAGTGCTACGGGCAAGAACGTCGGGGATGATTTCCGCGAACGCAAACTGACGCTGCCGGTGATCAAGGCTGTGGCCAAAGCCGATGCCGAAGAACGGGCCTTCTGGACCCGCACCATCGAAAAAGGGCGGCAGCAAGACGGTGACCTGGAACACGCACTGACCCTGCTGAAAAAGCACGGCACGCTGGAAGAGACCCGGCAGGATGCAATCGACTGGGCAAAGCGGGCGAAATCCGCGCTCGATGCCCTGCCCGATCACGAAGTACGCGACATGCTGCGCGATCTGGCGGATTATGTCGTGGCGCGCATCAACTGATCACAGCGCCTGAAGCGACCCACCAGTCGGGATGATCCTTCGCGATCCGTGCAGCCGCGTGCGCGGCAAGCTTTTCGCTTTCGTAGAGCCCGAAACAGGTAGCGCCCGACCCCGACATGCGTGCCAGCAGCGCATCGGGCAGCGCCGCTAGACAGGCGTCGATCTCGGGGACGACCTGCCGGGCGGGCTGTTCCAGATCATTGCGTTGGGTGCCAAGCCATGCGGCGAACGCGGGTGCTTCGGCGAAAACCGGAAGTTGCAGCGGCATCGGCGCGTTGAGCTTGTTTTCCAGCCTCTTGAAGACGTCAGGTGTGGCCGCAGATCGGTTGGGGTTCACCAGCACCAGCCAGCAAGGCGGCAGCGGTCCGACGCTTTCGACCTGATCGCCTACACCGCGCATCCGCTGGGGTGTGTTGCGCATGCACACAGGCACATCGGCCCCCAGAACCGCCAGGTCTTGCGGTATCGGCACGCCCCAGTGCTGACCCAGCAGGCGCAGCGCCGTCGCGGCATCCGCCGATCCGCCGCCGATCCCTGCTTGCGCGGGAAGCATCTTGGTCAGGTGCAGCTTTGCGCCGCGCCCGGTCTGGCCATCAAGCAGCCGCGCAGCACGGATCACAAGATTGCGGGCATCGGTGGGTGCGGCAGCCGCGTAGGGTCCGTCAATCACCAGATCAAGCTGGTCTGCGGGGGTGACCTTCAGCCTGTCGCCCACCGCGACCCGCACAACCAGACTGTCGAGCAGGTGGTACCCGTCGCCGCGCTGTCCGGTGACATGCAGCGTCAGATTGACCTTGGCCCAAGCATATCCCGAAACCTCAAGACCGACCGCTCCTGCCGTGTCGGTCATCTCTCGGCGGATTCCTTCTTGAGCGGCTCCGCCCCTTCTTCGGCCAATACCGCATCAAGACCGATTTCCAGCTTGCGCCGGATCCGGTCGGGATCAGCTTCACTGTCGCTATCTTCAAGATCGACAAATGACAGCGCGCGCCGCCACTGGAATTCAGCTTCGCGCTCACGGCCCACGGCCCAGTATACATCGCCTAGGTGGTCCGTGACAACCGGATCGACCGCCATAAGCTCAACCGCGCGCTCCATCTGCTGCACCGCTTCCTCGTAACGACCCAGGCGGTAAAGCACCCAGCCAAGGGAATCGACGATATAGCCTGACTCAGGATCTCCAGCCACGGCGCGCTCGATCATGTCCAGCGCTTCGGCGTAGTTGCGGCCCTGTTCGACCAGCGAGTAGCCCAGATAGTTCAAGACCTGCGGCTGATCGGGATTGATTGCCAAGGCTGCGCGAAAATCTTCCTCTGCGGCTTCACCG
>JAGXHB010000226.1 GCA_024636425.1 Roseobacter sp. | reverse complement strand
GGTCGAGGATGTGGCAAGACAGAAAGGCTGGGGCGTCGTGCGCTGGATCACTGCCGAAGACAACTACCGCGGACGGGCCGTCTACGACCGGGTCGCAACCCGCACGCCTTGGGTCACCTACGACATCAAGCTTTGAAAACCAGGCAGGCGGTGCGGCTGCGCCGCGCATGATCTATGGAAGAATGAGGGGCGCTGCCCCTCAAACTCCCCGGAGTTTATCTGGCAAAATGAAGGGGATGAAGATCTAGTCGCTGTGTCTGGCGATGAAAGCCACAAGGGCAGCCGTAGAGCCGTCCTTGCCGTCAGCAGGCGCATCGCCATCGACCACGGGTTGGAGCGACGTGGCAAGTTCCTTGCCCAGTTCCACGCCCCATTGGTCAAAAGAATTGATGCCAAGGATCACCCCTTCGACAAAGACGCGATGTTCATAAAGGGCGATGATCTGGCCCAGCGTAAACGGGTCGAGCAGCGGATAGCCAAGCGTTGTGGAAGGGCGGTTGCCCGCAAAGACGCGGTGGCGTGCCTGGCGGTCAAGTTCGCTGCCGGTCAGGCCCTTGGCGGCCATCATTTCGGACGCCTCTTGCAGGGAGCGGCCCCGCATCAGGGCCTCGGATTGAGCAAGGCAGTTTGCTATCAACAGTTTATGGTGATGTCCCAGTTCGGGTTCATGACCATTGGCCGCGATCATGAAGTCGCAAGGGATCACGCGGCTGCCTTGATGGATCAGCTGGTAGAACGCATGCTGCCCGTTGGTGCCCGGCGCGCCCCAGACGATTGCGCCGGTGTCGAAGGGCGCGGTGGTGCCGTCCATCTGGGTCGATTTGCCGTTTGATTCCATTTCGAGCTGCTGGAGATAGGCTGGCAACTGGCCCAACCGCTGGTCATAGGGCAGCACGGCGCGGGTGGTGTAGCCGCAGATCTGGTTGTGCCATATCCCCACCAGCGCCAGCAGCATCGGCATATTTTCATGCGGCGCTGCTGCACAGAAATGGCGGTCCATGGCCTGAGCGCCACGCAGGAACGCATCGAAGGCGCGCGGCCCTATGGCAATCATCAGCGACAGCCCGATGGGGCCCCAGACCGAATAGCGTCCGCCGACCCAATCCTCGAAGCCGAAGACCTGATCCGGGCTGATGCCGAAAGCGTCTGTTTTGTCTTGTGCGGTGCTGAGTGCAGCAAACTGGCGCGCGGGATCGCGGCCGTGATCGGTCATCCAGGCACGGGCGGTGCGCGCATTGGTCATGGTCTCAATCGTGGTGAATGTCTTGGACGCAACGATCACCAGGGTGGTTTTCGCGTCAAGGGTGCGCAACGTGTCCGCAATATGCGCGCCGTCGACGTTCGATACGAAATGGCAGCGCGGACCGTCGTGATAGGGTGACAGCGCCTGCGTGGCCATTGCCGGCCCCAGATCAGAGCCGCCGATCCCGATGTTCACCACATCCGTAAAGTCACCGGAGCGGACCTTGTCGGCAAAGCGGCGCATCCGGTCAAGGGTGTCGTGCACGCCGGGCATGACATCCGTGCCGTCCACCAGAACCGCGCCACCGTCAATGTTGCGCAAGGCCGTGTGCAGAACTGCACGGTCTTCGGTTGCATTGATCTTTTCGCCAGCGAACATCGCATCGCGGCGGGCGGGCACATCCTCGCTTTCGATCAACGCCAGCAAAGCCTCGCGCGCCCTGTCGTCGATATTGGTTTTCGAGAAATCGAACAGCATGTCGCCGGTTTGCACGCTGAAACGCTGTGCGCGGTCCGCCTCGTCGAAGAGCGACAGGATGGAGCGGTCTTTCACCGCACCATGCAAAGCGATCAGTTCATCGAATTTTGTCATGCTGCCCAATGGATTGTCGCCTCGTCCAATACTGCACCGATCGGTGCCAGATGTGCCTCGAGCGCGCTTGCGCGATCAAGTGCAGCGCGCTTTTCATCCCCGAAAATTACAAGATGCTTGGACATGGCCCCCTCCAACACCCTGCGTGACAAGGTGATACGGTCAATGTCCTGCCCCGCCACACTGACAGCGCAAAGTGCAGGCGCATCGGCGGCCATGGCCGCCTCCAGCCCCTGCGCGCCGGGGAACAAGGATGCCGTATGCATGTCGCTGCCCATCCCCAGCACCAGCACGTTCAGCGGCAACCGCGCTTCGACTTCAAGCGACAGGGTTTCCGCCGCCTCCGCCGCGGTGAGCCCACCGACGTAGAACGGGGTGAAGTGCGCCGCTGATGCAGGCCCGACCAGCAGGCGCTGGCGCAACAACCCTGCATTCGACATTTCGTGATCCGGTGCGACCCAGCGTTCATCGGTCAGCAACAGCTCGATCCGGTCCCAATCAAGGTTGACCCCGCTCAGGCTATCAAAGATCGGCCCGGGCGTGGTGCCGCCGGGTACTGCAAGCGTCACGCTGTCATGAGACAGGAGCGCGTTTTTCAACTGGCCCGCAAGCACGTTGGCAACGTCCATCGCCAACACCTCACGGTCTGCGTATTCTTTCAGGTTCATGCGGATACCTCCCGCCATTGCCGCTGGTCGCGGCGCATCAGTTCGAACGCGTCCGTAGGTCCATCTGATCCGCTGTCATAGGGCTTTGGCACGTCATTGCGCGCTTCCCAGCCCTGAATGATCGGATCGGTCCACGCCCAGGCGGCTTCAACCTCGTCGCCGCGCATGAACAATGTCTGATTTCCCCGGATCACATCCATGATAAGCCGCTCGTAGGCATCAACCTGTTCGGCCCCTTCCGGGCCAAGCGCATCGGCGAATGTCATATCAAGTGGCACATCAACCAGACGCATACCCCCCGGCCCAGGTTCCTTGATCGTGACGCCAAGGGTGATGCCTTCGTTGGGCTGCAACCGGATCGAGAGCACATTGCGGTGACGTCCCGCATCTTCGGCAAAGATCGAATGGGGCGTTTCCTTGAACACCACCGTGATCTCGGAGGAGCGCGCGGCCATGCGTTTGCCGGTGCGCAGATAGAACGGCGTGCCGGCCCACCGCCAGTTGCTGATATGGGTTTTCAGGGCCACAAAACTTTCGGTGCGCGAGCGCGGATCGCCGACCGCAGTGCGGTAGCCCGGGTGGTGGGCTTCGTTGCAGGGTTCGGCCTGATATTGCCCGCGCGCGATGTGATGCGGCTTGACCGGGTCCAGCGCGCGGATCACTTTCAGCTTTTCATCGCGCACCGCGTCGGGGTCAAAACGTGCGGGGGGTTCCATCGCGATCAGACACAAAAGCTGCATCAGGTGGTTCTGCACCATATCCCGCATGGCACCCGATTTGTCGTAGTATTCCCCCCTGCCCCCCACACCCACGGTTTCGGCCACGGTAATCTGGATGTGGTCGACATACTGGCTGTTCCAGAGAGGCTCGAACAGCATGTTGCCAAAGCGCACCGCCATGAGGTTCTGCACGGTTTCCTTGCCAAGATAATGGTCGATCCGGTAGATCTGACGTTCGTCGAAATACTTGGCCAGCGTCGCGTTCAGCGTGCGTGCCGTCTGAAGGTCGCGGCCAAAGGGCTTTTCGACCACGATCCGGCTGTTGGCATCCGCCATGCCCCATTGCTGCAACCGTTCCGCCAGATCACCAAACAGCGAGGGCGACACCGAGAAATAATAAGCCTCGATCCGGTCGGTGCCCTGCAACAGCTTTTGCAGGTCGGCCCATCCCTCCTGCCCTTTTGCGTCGATGGCGACATATTCGAGACGATCAAGAAACCCTTTCAGCTGATCTGCTTCATGGTCGAAATCGCTGTTGAATTCGGCAATCGCGTCGGCCACCAGATCGCGGTAGCCTTGGGTATCCAGATCGGACCGCGCGGCACCGATCACCCGTGCGCTTGGCGGCATCTGCCCGGCGCAGAAACGACGGAACAACCCCGGCAGGATTTTGCGTCGCGCCAAGTCGCCCGTGCCGCCGAAAATCACCAGATCAAACGGATCGACCGGAATTACACGTGAGACCATAGCCGTTTTCCTTGCCAAAAGGGACCGACGCTTTGGGCCGGGCTGGGTGGATTTGATGTTCATGTTAGCGCAAACATACAAGTATTCCAACGCTTCACAAGTCTGTGCGTAAAAAGACACGGGGTTTTCTCGGGTATAGCATTCCCATAGTAAAAGGAAAATTGTCCATGATGTAAGGTATGGCCCCGAATGAAAGACCTGACAGATTCCGAAGCGTCTGCCAATGCCGGCAAATTCCAAGACCCCCGTCTTACCGCCCTCGGAGAGCGTCGCGCCACTGTCAGCCTGACCAATGCCCAGACGTTGTGGTTTAACACCGGCACGCTGTGCAACATCGAATGTGTGAACTGCTATATCGAGTCCAGCCCGACGAATGATGCGCTGGTCTATATCACTGCCGACGAAGTGCGCGAGTATCTGGACCAGATCACTGCCCGCGCGTGGCCGGTGACCGAAATCGCCTTTACCGGCGGCGAGCCTTTCATGAACCCTCAAATGATCGAGATGACCGAAGCCGCCCTTTCTGCGGGCTACGAGGTTCTGATCCTGACCAATGCAATGCGTCCGATGATGCGCAAAAAGATGCAGGACGGCCTGCTGCGTCTGAACGCCGACTATCCGGGCAAGCTGACCTTGCGCATTTCTGTCGATCACTACCGTCGCGATCTGCATGATGCCGAACGCGGGCAAGGTGCGTTCGACAAGACACTGACGGGCATGCAGTGGCTGCGCGACAACGGCTTGCGCATGGCGGTTGCGGGTCGGTCGGTGTTTGGCCACAGCGACGGCGACAGCCGCGCAGGCTATGCCGCGTTTTACGGCGAACACGGGTTTGACATCGACGCCACCGACCCCGGCATGACGGTGCTGTTCCCCGAAATGGACGAGACCGTCGAGGTACCGGAAATCACCACGGCCTGCTGGGGCATTCTGGACAAATCCCCCGACGCCGTGATGTGCGCAAGCTCGCGCATGGTGGTCAAACGCAAGGGCGCGGAAAAACCTGCCGTGCTTGCCTGCACCCTGCTGCCCTACAGCCCCGAATTCGAGCTGGGCACAACCCTGCAAGACGCCGAAAAGGACGTCTCTCTCAACCACCCCCACTGCGCCAAGTTCTGCGTGCTGGGCGGGGCAAGCTGTTCAGCCTGAAACCCCGAAACGCGCCGAATTAGTATCGTTTAAAAACAATAGCTTGAGTTTTTGGGCGCTGACATTGGCTGTCTGCGGGTCCACAGGCATTGCACCCTATCTGCGCTGTCTGCTATACAAAACCGCAATATATAGAACCAGCAAGAGCTAGGCAGATCACGTGAACGACACGCCAGAAACCCCTGATAACGATGATGAAATTCCGGCTCCGCGCCCTGTGTACGACGGGCCGTCGGTCACCATCGAACACGAGATGCGCACATCCTATCTGGATTATGCCATGTCGGTCATCGTTTCCCGCGCGATTCCCGACCTTCGGGATGGCCTGAAACCGGTTCACCGCCGCATCATCTATTCGATGTATGAAAAAGGCATCACGCACGACAAGACCTACCGCAAGTCTGCCAAATCCGTCGGCGATGTGATGGGCTCGTATCACCCGCACGGCGACAGTGCGATTTACGACGCGCTGGTGCGTATGGCGCAGGACTTTTCGATGTCGCTGCCGCTGATAGACGGTCAGGGCAACTTTGGCTCCATGGACGGCGACAGTGCTGCGGCCATGCGCTACACGGAATCGCGTCTCGACAAGGTCGCGTCCTACATGACGGGCGATCTGGACAAGGATACTGTCGATTTTATCGACAACTATGACGGTAAGGAAAGCGAACCGACTGTTCTGCCCGCCCGCTTTCCCAACATGCTGGTCAACGGCGCTGGCGGCATCGCGGTCGGCATGGCGACAAATATTCCGCCGCATAACCTGGGCGAGGTGATTGATGCCTGTCAGGCGCTGATCAAGAACCCCGATCTGACCTCCGAAGAGCTGATTGACTACATCCCCGGCCCCGATTTCCCCACGGGCGGAATCATGCTGGGCCGGTCCGGTGCGCGCAAAGCCTATCTTGAAGGACGCGGCAGCGTCATCATCCGCGCGAAAACCCGCGTCGAGGAGATCCGCAAGGACCGCTTTGCGATCATCATCGACGAGATCCCCTATCAGGTGAACAAATCCTCGATGATCGAAAAGATCGCCGAGCAGGTCCGCGAGAAAAAGATCGACGGCATTGCGCATGTGCAGGACGAATCCGACCGTAACGGCGTGCGTGTTGTGATCGAACTCAAACGGGACGCCACCGCTGAAGTCGTGATGAACCAGCTTTACCGTTTCACACCGATGCAGACCTATTTCGGCTGTAACATGCTGGCGCTGAACGGCGGTCGGCCCGAACAGCTGACATTGCGCAAATTCCTGTCCTATTTCATCGACTTCCGCGAAGATGTCGTGGCGCGCCGGACCGCGTATCTGCTGCGCAAGGCCCGTGAACGCAGCCACATCCTGTGCGGTCTGGCCGTGGCCGTCACCAACATCGACGAAGTTGTGGCAACCATCCGGTCCTCTGCCGATGCGTCAGAGGCGCGCGAGAAGCTGATGACCCGCCGCTGGCCTGCTGAATCGATCCTGCAATACATCGCGCTGATCGATGATCCGACCCATACTGCGAATGACGACGGCACCTACAACCTGTCCGAAGCGCAGGCCCGCGCCATTCTGGAGCTCCGCCTGCAACGCCTGACCCAGATTGGCGTCAAGGAAGTGACGGACGAACTGGAAGATCTGGCCAGCAAGATCAAGGAATACCTCGAGATTCTCGGCAGCCGCGAGCGGATCATGGGCATTATCTCGGACGAGTTGGCCGAAGTGAAAGACCTATTCGCCGTCCCCCGCCGGACCGAGATTGTCGACTGGTCAGGCGACATGGACGACGAAGACCTGATCGCGCGCGAAGACATGGTCGTGACGGTCACGTCCGGCGGCTATATCAAACGCACCCCTCTGATCGATTTCCGCAGCCAACGCCGCGGCGGCAAGGGTGTGTCGGGCATGCAAACCAAGGAAGAGGATGTCGTCACGACCCTTTTCGTGGCCAACACCCACACGCAGCTTTTGTTCTTCACGACAGACGGAATGGTCTACAAGCTCAAGACATGGCGCTTGCCTCAAGGCAGCCGCACCTCCAAGGGCAAGGCGATCGTGAATATCCTGCCGATTCCTGTTGGTGTGTCGATTGCGGCAATCATGCCGGTCGACCGGGACGAGGCGGAATGGGACGATTTGCAGGTCGTGTTTGCGACATCTGCCGGTACCGTCCGCCGCAACAAGCTGTCGGATTTCACCAACGTCATGCGCAACGGCAAGATCGCGATGAAATTCGAGGATGACCATGCGGATACCACGCTCATCAACGCGCGGATCGCGTCGAATGATGATGATGTAATGCTGGTGACCAACTCAGGCCGGGCGATCCGCTTTCCTGCGACGGATGTTCGGGTCTTCAACAGCCGCGCGTCGGTCGGTGTTCGCGGGATCAAGTTGAACGGCGACGACCGCGTGGTATCCATGTCAATCATCCGCCATTTCGAAGCCACATCAGATGAACGCGCCGCCTACCTCAAGATGCGCCGCGCGATGGCCGGTCTGGCCGATGACGCCGAATCCACGCCCGATGACGAGGAAGGCAACGCCAATGCGTCGATCTCTCAGGAACGGTACGCTGAAATGTCGGCAATCGAAAATCTGCTGCTGACGATCACCGCACAAGGGTCTGGCAAGTTGTCGTCGAGCCATGATTATCCGGTCCGCGGTCGTGGCGGTCTGGGTGTGACTGCGATGGACAAAGCCATGCGCGGCGGTGAGATCGTAGCGTCATTCCCGGTCGAAATGGATGACCAGATCATGCTCGCCACCTCGAAGGGCCAGTCGATCAGAGTCCCCGTCGACGGAATTTCCTTCCGGTCGCGCAGCGCAGGCGGTGTGAAAGTATTCAACACCGGCAAAAACGAAGTGGTGGTCAGCGTCGCCTGGATCGCCGATCAGGGTGATGAAGCCGCAATCGACGACATCACCGACGAAAGCTGACAGCACTCTTAATTTCCAAGGAAAAAGCCGCCTTGCATCCTGCAAGGCGGCTTTTTCAATTCCTGGACGACAGCAGATCCGCTTGGCACCACGAAAAAAGGTGCCCCAAGGGGCACCTTCAAAAGTCTTTAGCCAGTAAGCGTTAAAGCTTAGTTGGTTGTTGTGGTCGCTGCGCCGTCGTCATCATTGGCGATAACTGCAATAGCCACCAGAACGGCTGCTGCGCCACCGATGGCGGCAGGGCTCATTGATTCAAAGCCAGCAGCTGCTGCATCTGGGCGGATGCAACGGCGTGCAATGATGCCGTCAACTGTAGTTGGCGCTTGGCAAGCGTATGTAACGCCGTTCTCACCAACAACGGTCGTAGGATAACCGGCAACGCCGGAATTTCCGCCGACAGAAGCTTCAGTAGTTGTTACGTTCTGCGCGGAAGCCGCGCCTGCAGTCATCAGAAGGGCTGCTGCGAAAGCTGTGATACGTGTCATGATGTAATCTCCAAATAGCTACAATTTTTATATTAGCTTTTGCATGACATAATTCCACGTCAATGGCAAATATCTTAGGTAGAAATATCGGTAATTATCGACAGGAACCCTGAAAGATCCCGATTCTGCCGGCGATATTGCCGTTTTCAACTCTTTTTTCCCTAAAACTGTTCGAAACTTAGGCAAAGGCTGTGCCTGTACCCTGACATTGCCGCAAAGCACCGGGCCGCAGCCCGACTCAAATCCCGTAAAGATCGCTGAACTTCGCCGACAGATACGACAAAAGCGGTGCTTCGCTCGGTGTTTGTCCTGATGCGCGCTCAATCAGCGCGCGCGGCTCGAAAAGGCCACCGTGTGTCTGTACGTGCTGGTTCAACCAGCGCGTCGCTTCTCCCGTTTCACCTTGAGCAAGCTGGGCGTCAAGCGTGGTCACATCCTGGCACAATGCCTGATAGAGACAGCCAGCATAGACATTCCCCAGCGAGTACGTCGGGAAATAGCCGAACAGCCCGACCGACCAATGCACATCCTGCAGCACCCCATGTGAAGGTTTGTCCACGGCAAAACCGAAATCAGCCTCGAAGCGGTCATTCCACGCGGCCTCAAGGTCATCGACCTGAAGGTCGCCTCCCATCAGCGCGCGTTCAAGATCGAACCGCAGCAGGACGTGCAGGTTATACTGGAGCTCATCTGCTTCGGTTCGAATATAGCCGTCAGACACGCGGTTCACGACTTTATAAAAAGTGTCCGCATCGCCGATGCCGAAATCGCCGAACGCGTCGCGCATCTGACCATAAAGCCAGCCTGTGAACGCACGGCTACGCCCAAGCTGGTTCTCGTAGATCCGGCTTTGGCTCTCATGGACACCCATCGACACGCCTCTGCCCAATGGGGTCAACAGATAGGCTTTGTCGATCCCCTGCTCGTAACAGGCGTGGCCGACCTCGTGGATTGTCGAATAGAAACAGTTGAACGGATCCCTCTCGTTGGTGCGGGTGGTGATCCGCACGTCCAGACCCGAACCGCTCGAAAACGGGTGCACCGCCTTGTCGACGCGGCCCATGCTCATGTCATAGCCGAATGTCTTGGCCAGATGCCGCGTCAGTTTCATCTGTGCCGCTTCGTCAAAAGCACCCTGCAACTCGGGCGGCTGTTCTGCTTCGCGGACGGCTTCGCGCAGGCGTGTCAGTTCGGGGCGAAGGGCACCGAACATCGCCTCAAGCTCTGCGCCGGTGGCACCGGGTTCGTAATCGTCAAGCATGGCGTCATAGACATTGCCGCCTGCCGCAAGCGCCATGCCTTCCTCGCGCTTGAGGGTGATGACCTCGGACAGGGTCGGCGCGAAGGCCTTGAAGTCATCGTCGGCGCGCGCTTGCGCCCAGATCCCCTGCGCCTGCGACGTGACACGCGCAATCCGTGCGGCAAGCGCCGACGGCACCTTGGTTGCGCGGATATGGCTGCGGCGGATATGACGCAACTGCGCGCTGCCCGCGTCATCCAGATGCGCCTCGTCGATCATCTCGAGCCAGTCTGCGATGCGCGGGTCAATCCGGCGCGCATGCAACACGCTTTCCATCGCGGCCATTTCCTCCCCCCGCTGGGGGGCTGCACCGCGCGGCATCATGGTTTCCTGATCCCAACCCAGCCGGCCCGCGACCTCCGCCAGCGCCTCGGTCTCGCGCTGGAACGCCATCAGATCGTCAAAAGCTGTCATCGGGTTTTACCTCTCAGGGATGTGGCCACGGGATAGCCGCTCAGGAAACGCGCGCGCAGGATCAGCACCCACAGGACCACCG